>JBDTFI010000125.1:0-8851 GCA_039938035.1 Acetobacteraceae bacterium
CTGCGCAGGATGTTGGGCCAGCTCGGCGTGACGGCGACGACGTTGTCGCCGGGCGCGAGGATCGACTGGGTGATCAGCGCGACGGCGTTCATGCCCGAGGAAGTGACGGCGATCCGCTCGTCGGCGATGTCGACGTTCCAGTGGGCGCGGTAATAGTCGGCGAGCGCCTGGCGCAGCGCCGGGATGCCGCGGTTGTCGGTGTAGAAGGTGTGCCCGGCGGCGAGCGCGCGCGCGGCGGCCTGGCAGATGAAGTCGGGGGTGGGGAGATCGCTCTCGCCCGCCCACAGGCCGATTACGTCGGGACGGTTCCGGCCCATGCGCCAGACCTCGACGATCGGGCTGTCCTCCAGCTGGGTGATGGCAGGGCGGATGAGGTCCATGCGGGCTCCTTGGCGATCCGGCGTCTTCGGGCTAGGCGGCTTCGATATCGGCCTGATCGCCGTCCCAGTCCGTGCTCAGCGCGGTCCCTTGACGCTCGATCAAGCCAGCCGCGACCAGCGCGGCGACGTCCTCATGCACCCGCCGATAATCACGCCGCAAAGCATGAGCAAGTGCGCGGACGCTGCGAGGCGCTTCATCATGGACGCGACGGAGAACCTCGACGCGGCCCGGTGTCAGAACATGGAAAAAGGTCGGCCAGTTCTCGAAACTGACATGGCTCTCGGGCTCGACATGCTCGTCCCGCTCGGCTCTTTCGACGGCGGCGAGGATCCGCCGCGCGTCGTCGGCGAAGCCACCCCCGACGTGAATGACCAATTTGCTCATATCCGCCTCCCCGTCACCCGTTCCACCCCGGTCGCGAAGTCCAGGAGCAATTGCTCGAGCGTGACAAACCTATAGGTGCTCTCCACACCCAGAATGTGCTTGTGGTCGCCCTTTCCGCGCTCGTTGTCGAACCCGACGACGCGTTCACCGGGCCGTCCGTAGAACAGCCGGTATTTGTATGGATGGCGCGCCGGGGGGACCGGACGCGCAGGCAACCATACGACCACCTGCACGATGTTGCCGTCCTGGAGAACGCGCTTGGTGCTGATGAGTCGAGTAGATGCCACCCAGCTTCATGGCATAATCGCCATATGTCGTCAACGACATATATCACCAATCCGAGTCTCGGGAGAACGCAGCTCTCCCGCGAAGAGCGGGAAAGGTGAACTATCCTGGCTCGTCGGCTTCGTACTGTTCGAGATCGATGCGCTGAACCCGGACAGTCTGAATGGTCCGCACACCGACCTCCCGGTCGATCATCAGGCGGGCCAGTTCGGGACCATCAATGAGCACGATCCGATGCGATCGCAGCGACGATGCCGCGTCTCCGGCCTGCTGGGTGAATCGGCTCGTGGTGACGAAGACACCCTTCGTCGCGCCATTGCCCAGCAGGGCGCCGGCGAATCCCTGAACGGCGGGCGCGCCGACCGTGTTGTCCTCGCCGTACCGCTTCGCCTGGATGTAGACGGCGTCGAGGCCAAGTGCGTCTTCGCGGATGATGCCATCTATTCCGCCGTCGCCGGATCGCCCCAGCCGTTCCGAAGCCTCGCGCCGCGAGCCGCCGTATCCCATGCGGACCAGAAGGTCGATGATGAGCTGCTCGAACGCATCTGGAGGAAGCACGCGAAGCCTGGCGAGCAAGGTTGCCGCCAACTCGGCCTTGAGGTCGCGGTCGGCGCCCTCAAGACGCTCTTCTGGCGTCGCGGCATCAATGGATGGAATTATGGTCAAGGTTTCGGCCGCCTGCCCTTTGCCCGGATCGCTGGCAGGCGCACGAAAATACTGCACGAAATCCGGATATTTCAGCAGATAGTTGGTGGTGATCCGATCGGGGGGAGCCCTTAGCAATGCAAGCCCCAGCGGAGTGGTCTCGTATGTGCCGCGGGAGATACGCGCCACCAGCCCGGCTTTATACATGTAACGGACCGCCCACGCGACCCGATTGGAGATAACCGTATTGCGTCCGCTCGGTAGAAGCGTCTTGCGCTCTTCGTCGCTGAGCCCGTGGTCGTGCGCGATGGTGTCCGTCAGTGCGGCGACCGCCAACCGCCGCTCCCCTAGGCGGCGCAGCACCGGAAGCATCAACGACTGAAAATCCGGAATCGCCATCTGGCTGCTCGCGCCCCGTCTCCGGCCATCATGACCGTCGTGCTAAGCACATACGGGACCATGACCCGATTCGCGCAATGACCCTCCTGCTCGGCATCGATCCCGGCCTGCGCTTCACCGGCTGGGGGCTGATCGAGGTTGTCGGCAACCGGTTGCGCCATGTCGGCGATGGGGTGATCGCGACCGATTCGGCGAGTTCGGTGCCGGATCGGCTGCGGGCGTTGCATGAGGCGCTCACTGCGCTGATCGAAACCCACCACCCGCACGAGGCGGCCGTCGAGGAGACGTATGTGAACCGCAATGGCGCGGCGACCTTGAAGCTTGGCTATGCGCGCGCCGTCGCCTTGTTGGTGCCGACGCTCGCCGGGCTGCCGGTCGCCGAATACGGCGCGATGGCGGTCAAGCTCGCGGTTGTGGGGACGGGCGGCGCGGCGAAGGAGCAGGTCGCGGTGATGGTGCGCCGGCTGCTGCCGGGGGCGATCCTGCGCCGGAGCGATGCGGCCGACGCGCTCGCGGTTGCTATTTGCCATGCGCATCATCGCGCCAGCCTCATGAAGTGGCGCGCGTGATCGCGCTGTTGACCGGGCGCGTGGTGCAGCGTGAGGAAGGGAGCTGCATCGTTGACGTGAATGGCGTCGGCTACCTTGTGCACGCCTCCACGCGGACGCTCGCCGCCCTTCCTCCGGCCGCCGAACCGGCGCGGCTGCTGATCGAGACGAATGTGCGCGAGGACGCGATCCTGCTCTACGGCTTCGTCGACTCGGCGGAGCGCGACTGGTTTCGCTTGCTTACCACCGTCCAGGGGGTCGGCGCCCGGGTCGCGCTCTCGGTGCTTTCCGCATTGTCGCCGCGTGATCTGGTCACCGCGATCGCCGCCGGCGATCGGGCGAGCCTGACCCGCGCGCCCGGCGTCGGCGCGCGACTCGCCGTGCGGTTGCTGACGGAACTGCGCGACAAGGCTGGCGCGATGCCGTCCTCTTCCGGGCTAACGCTTGCCGCTCCCGCCGCGCCGGGCCTGGAAAGCGATGCGCTGTCGGCCCTCGTCAACCTCGGCTACCGCCCGATCGAGGCGCGCCCGGCACTCGCCCGCGTCATCGAGCGTCTCGGTCAGGACGCCCCCCTGGACGCGGTCATCCGCGAGGGCCTTAAGGAGCTGGCCCAGCGGAGCGCCCCATGAGCGATGACGACCGCGCCGTCTCTCCGGCGCGCCAGGAGGAGGACACCGGGGAAGCCTCGCTGCGTCCGCAGCGCCTGGTCGAGTTCGTCGGCCAGCGCGCGACGCGCGAGAATCTCGCGATCTTCATCGAGGCGGCCCGTGGGCGCGGCGAGGCGCTCGATCATGTGCTGCTGCACGGCCCTCCGGGCCTCGGGAAGACGACGCTGGCGCAGATCGTCGCCCGCGAACTCGGCGTCGGGTTTCGCGCCACCTCCGGGCCGATCATCCAGCGCGCCGGCGATCTTGCCGCGATCCTGACAAACCTTCAGCCCCGGGATGTCTTGTTCATCGACGAAATCCACCGACTTCAGCCGGCGATCGAGGAGGTGCTGTACCCGGCGATGGAGGATTTCCAGCTCGATCTCATGATCGGAGAGGGGCCGAGCGCACGCTCCGTCCGCATCGACCTCTCCCCGTTCACCCTGATCGGCGCCACCACCCGCGCCGGCCTGCTGGCGACCCCGTTGCGCGACCGCTTCGGCATTCCGCTCCGCCTAGTGTTCTACACGCCCGAGGAGCTGGAGCTGATCGTGAGGCGCGGGGCGGAGAAGCTCGGCATGTCGCTCGCCCCGGACGGCGCCGCCGAGATTGCCCGGCGCGCGCGCGGCACCCCGCGCGTGGCCGGGCGGCTGCTGCGCCGGGTGCGCGACTTCGCCGCCGTGGCCGGCACCGCGCGGGTCGATCGCGCCGTCGCCGACGCCTCCTTGCAGCGCCTCGACGTGGATGCGCGCGGGCTGGACGCGATGGATCGCCGCTACCTGCGCCGTATCGCCGAGCACCACGCGGGCGGCCCGGTCGGCGTCGAAACCCTGGCCGCCGCACTCGCCGAAGCGCGCGATACGCTGGAGGACGTGATCGAGCCGTTCCTCATCCAGGAGGGCTTCGTGCTGCGCACCAGCCGGGGCCGGATGCTGGGCGAGCCCGGCTGGCGGCACCTGAACATGACCCCGCCGCCATCATCGAGCGGGCAGCTTGATTTGCTGGGCAACGAGGCGTGATCGCGCCCTTCGCCCGCCATCACCTTCGCGTGCGCGTCTATTACGAAGACACCGACGCCGGCAGCATGGTTTACCACGCGAATTACCTGCGCTACGCCGAGCGCGCACGCACGGAGGCGCTGCGTGACCTGGGGGTGCCCCACGCCGATCTGGTGCGCGACTGCAACCTCATGTTCGTGGTGCGTCGCGCCAAAGTGGACTATCTCCGCCCCGCCCGGCTGGACGACTCGCTCGACATCGTCACCGAGCCGCTGGTACTGCGCGCCGCCGCGGTCACGCTGCGCCAGGACATACGAGGTTTGCTCGGCTCATGCGCGGTTGCCGAGATCGAGCTTGCGTGCGTGATGCTCGACGCACCCCGTCCGGCCCGCATCCCGCCGCGCTGGCGGGCGGCGTTCGAGGCAATGTTGGCGGCACGAGCGCTGGCCGAAAAGGAGTAGGGACTGGATGGATCGGGCTGTCGATGCCGCTGCGCTGGGTGCGGCGAACCTCCCCCCAGGGGATTTGTCGATATGGGGGTTGTTTCTCGAGGCCGACCTTGTCGTGAAGATCGTGATCGTCGGCCTGCTCGTGGCTTCGGTCTGGGTCTGGGCGGTGATCTTTGAGAAATGGTCGGTCATGCGCCGGGTCGGCAAGCAGGCCGACGCGTTCGAGGACCGCTTCTGGTCGGGCGGCAGCCTGGAGGAGCTGTACGACCAGGAGGGCGTGCGTCCGGCTCATCCCATGGCCGCCGTGTTTGGCGCCGCGATGGGAGAATGGCGGCGTACCGCGCGGGTCGCCGGCACCGACCTCAGTCTCACCGGCGTGCGCGATCGCGTCGATCGCGCCATCACCGTGACCGTCAACCGCGAGATGGACCGGCTGGAACGCTGGATGGTCTTTCTCGCCTCGGTCGGCGCGACCGCGCCGTTCATCGGGCTGTTCGGCACGGTCTGGGGGATCATGCACAGCTTCTCGGCGATCGCGGCGATGCACAACACCAATCTCGCGGTGGTCGCGCCAGGCATCGCGGAGGCGCTGTTCGCCACCGCCATCGGCCTGGTCGCGGCGATCCCGGCGGTGCTCGCCTACAACAAGATCAGCACCGACCTCGCCCGCTTCGCCTCGCGCCTCGAAGGGTTCGGCACCGAGTTCAGCGCCATCCTGTCGCGCCAAAGCGAGGAGCGAACCTAGCATGGCCGCGCCGCTGCAAGCCGGACGGGGTCGGCGCGGGCGCTATCGCCCGTTGTCGGAGATCAACGTCACGCCGCTGGTCGACGTGATGCTGGTGCTGCTCATCATCTTCATGGTGACGGCACCGCTGATGACGTCGGGCGTCAGCGTCGATCTGCCGAAGACCGATGCCCAGCAACTGAACGCCGACAGCGAGCCGATCAGCGTAACGATCGACGCGCAGGGCCAGATCTACTTGCAGAACGACAAGGTCGATTTGGAGGCGCTGGTGGCGAAGCTGCAAGCGGCGGCGCAAAGCAATCCGGATCGGCGCATCTTCGTGCGCGGCGACAAGGACCTCGCTTATGGGCGGGTCATGCAGGTGATGGGCACGATCACCCAGGGCGGCTTCACCAAGGTCGCGTTGCTCGCACAACAGCCCACGATGGTGCCCCCGGCACCCGCCTCCCCGTCGAAAGCGAAGCCGGGCTGATCCGAGCGATGGCGGCTCTGCCTTGGGATCCCGATATGCGGCGCAGCGCCGCCGCCTCGCTTGGACTGCACGTCCTGCTGGTGGCGGCGCTGCTGATCGGGCTGCCGTTCGGCCGTTCGCCGGAGCCGCCGCCAGAGACCGCCGTCGATATGGTGTTCCAATCGCCTGGCCCGGCGACCAAGGCCCCGGCACCGGCGCCGATTCCGGCGCCGGCGCGCACGCCCCTGCCGTTGCCGGCGCCGCCCGCGCCGACGCCGCCGACGCCGCAACCGCTGGAGGACACCACGCCACCACCACCGCCGCCTCCCCCGCCCGCTCCGGCGGTGGTCGCCCCGCCGACGCCGATCACACCGCCCCCCAAGCCGACACCGACGCCGGCGATCGCCGCGCCCACGCCTCCGAAGGCGGCGCCACCGCCACCCTTGCCACCGCTACCATTGCCGCCACCCCCGGCGCCCCCCAGTCCGACCGCGCAGCCTAACCCGACGGTCAATCCGGCGCCTTCCAGCCCGGCGTTGCAGAACACGCTGGAGAAGCTGCGCGCCGAGGCACGACTGCAAGCGCGGGCGCCGACGGCGCGGCCCAACCCGCGCCAGGGCGGCGCGCCGAATTCCGGGGGCGATCCGTTGGCGAATGATACGTCCGCGCTGTCGGCGTCCGAGCGCGGGGCGATCGGCGATCACGTCCGGCCATGCTGGACCACCGATCCCGGGGCGCTCGATCTCGACAAGATGCAGGTGCTGCTGACCGTCACCACCGACGCGAGCGGGGTGGTGCGCCTGGCGGTGGTGGCGCCCGCCGATCAGGGGCGGGTGGCGGCAGACCCGCGCCTGCGCGTGTTCTCTGAGCGGGCGGTGCGCGCGGTATTGTCATCCGCCTGCGCCAATCTCCCGCTGCCCGCCAAGTTGTTGGGGAAGGTCAACGTGCTCACCTTCCGGTTCCGCCCGTAACGCAGACAGGCCCGCCATGACCCATGATGATGCATCCGCTTTCGCGCTTCCCCGCCGCGGCCTGATCGGCGCCGTGGGCGCCGCGCTGCTCGCGCCCGGCCTTGCCCATGCGCAGGCCGCCGCGCCCGGCGCGCCGAGCGCGGTCATCGACGTGAACCGGGCGCGCGCGGCGCCGATCCCGATCGCCATCCCGGTGTTCGCCGGCGCCGATGGTGCCTCGTCGGCGCTCGGCGGCGACATGGCCGGGGTCATCACCGCCGATCTCGGCAATTCCGGGCTGTTCCGGCCGGTGAGCCAGGCGGCGGCCGCCGGGATCAACGGGGCGGCCGGGCAGCCCAACTTCCCGGCCTGGAGCGCGGTCGGGGCGCAGGCCCTCGTGACCGGGTCCATCGCTGCGTCCGGCCCGTCGATGCGGGTCGAGTTCCGCTTGTGGGACGTGCTGCCGGGTACACAGCTTCAGGGCACCGCCTATACCTCCACCACCGCCAACTGGCGGCGCATCGCCCACATCATCGCCGACGTGATCTACGAACGGCTACTGGGCGAGAAGGGCTATTTCGACACCCGGATCGCCTATGTCGCGGCGACCGGCCCGCGTGGGCACGAGAGGCGTCGGCTTGCCATCATGGACCAGGACGGCGCCAACCCGCGCAGCCTGACCGACGGCAGTTGGATGGCGCTGACCCCGCGCTTCTCACCGGTGCATGACCAACTCGCGTTCATGAGCTATGCGAACAACCGTCCTCGCGTCTATCTGCTCGACCTCGCCAATGGAAGGCAGAGCGCGTTGGGCGAGTTCGACGGCATGACCTTCGCGCCGCGCTTCTCGCCCGACGGCGGGCGCGTCATCATGGCGGTGGCGCATGGCAGCGGATCGGACATCGTCGTCGTGGATCTGGCCAGCCGGGCGGCGCAGCGCCTGACCCATTCGGATTCGATCGACGTGAGCCCGTGCTACAGCCCGGACGGTTCGCAGATCGTCTTCAACTCCGACCGAGGCGGGGACCAGCAGCTTTACATCATGGGCGCGGGCGGCGGCGGGGCGCGGCGCACCAGCTTCGGGTCCGGCCACTACGCGACCCCCGTATGGTCGCCGCGCGGTGACCTGATCGCCTTCACCCGGTTCGGCGGCGCATCAGGCAGCTTCAACGTCGGCGTCATGCAGCCCGACGGCGGCGGCGAGCGCATTCTGGCGCAGGGCTGGAACGTCCAGGCGCCGACCTTCGCACCGAACGGACGGGTGCTGATGTTCGAGAGCCAGAGCCGGGCGGGCGAAGGCGGCGCAGGCTACTCCTCGCATCTGGCGACGGTCGACATCACCGGCTTCAACCAGCGGCCCGTCCGGACCCCGACCAACGCGTCGGACCCGGCCTGGTCGCCCTTGGGTGGGTGAGCGGCGGCTCGGGCGTTGATCCCCCCTTAACGGTGCGACCCTAAAAACGAATACGCCGGCCGGGGATCGGCCCCGAACCGGCGCAACTCGGAGGACAGCATGAGCAAACATGCATGGCTTCCGCTGGCCATTGTGGTGATCGTGACCATTCGCGTCAAGATCATTCGCAAGGGGTAGCGGGAAGCGGTCCGGGCGGTTCACGCCGTCCGGACGCCTCCGATGCGCTTATCCTGGTTGCGGGGCTGGTCCCAGACCGCCGGCCGTCGGGGGCACCGGCGCCGGTCGCGCCGTCGTGGGGACCGAGGCGCGGCGGTTCTCCGGCGCCGGCTCGTCCACCACCTTGCGGATCACCGGCTCGCCGCGCAGCACCGTGCGGATCTCGTCGCCCGACAGCGTCTCGTGCTCCAGCAGGCCGCGCGCGAGGCGGTGCAGTTCCTCGATGTTCTCCGTCAGGACGTGCCGGGCCTTGGCGTAAGCGTGGCCGATCATCTCCTTGATCTCGGAGTCGATCTCGCGCGCCGTCGCCTCGGAGACGTTCTTGCTCTGGGTGACGGA
>JBDTFI010000126.1:0-2788 GCA_039938035.1 Acetobacteraceae bacterium
AGGTCGCCCACGAAATCATAGGACCAGCCGAACAGCACCGGGTCGGTGCGGGCAGCGCCCAGGTCGCGGATCAAGCCCGGCTTGGCGGCGGTGAACCGAAGCTCGCCCGCGATGGCGGCGAGTGCGATCCCGCGATCGGGATCCGGCTCGGTCGCGAAATAGTGGCGCAGCAGCGCGATCTTGGCGTTGCGCGCCTGCGTGAAGACCAGCCGCTCCAGCAATTCGGCGAAGGCGATCATCGAAGGAAGGTGGCAGCGCCGACCTGTCGCGGAAAGTCTCGCCTCGACCGGCAAGCCCGGTCAGGCTCCCCGAAAAGATCGCCCAGGGAGAACGAAACCATGCGCTTGACCCGCCGCGCCCTGATGGGCACCGCCGCCGCGACCGCGACCGCGACCGCGACCGCGACCGCGACCGCGATCGCGCCCTCCGCCCGCGCCCAGGGGCGGCCGAAGCTGCGCATCGGCGTGCTGTGCGACATGTCGGGGCCGTACCGCGACATCGCCGGCCCGAACGGGGTCGCCTGCACGCGCCAAGCGGTGCAGGAGTTCAACGCCGGCGGCTTCGATGTCGACGTGCTGGACGCCGACCATCAGAACAAGCCCGACCTCGCGGTCTCGATTGCCAAGCAATGGTTCGATCAGGAAGGCGTCGCGATGATCATCGACATCACCGCTTCGTCCTGCGCGTTGGCGCTGGTGTCGGTCTGCCGCAACGCCAACAAGGTGCTGATTCCGACCAGTACCGCGACGTTGGACCTCACCGGCAAGGCCTGCTCGCCGAACACGATTCACTGGGTCTACGACACCTACATGGACGCCAAGTCCACCGGCGGCGCGATGGTCAAGGCGGGCGGAGACAGCTGGTATTTTATCACCGCCAATTATGCCTTCGGCCAGGCCTTGCAGCGCGACACGACGCGCTTCATCGAGGCGGCGGGCGGCAAGGTGCTCGGCTCCCGCCTCTATCCGTTCCCGGAGACCACCGACTTCTCCTCGATGCTCGTGCAGGCGCAGGCCTCAGGGGCGAAGATCCTCGGTCTCTGCAACGCCGGCACCGATCTCATCAACACCGTCAAGCAGTCGCACGAGTTCGGGGTCACGAAGACCATGAAGCCCGCAGCGCTCACCGCGTACTCCTGCGACGTGCATTCGCTCGGGCTGGAGACGGCGCAGGGGCTGCGGCTGACCGAGGCCTATTACTGGGACCTGAACGAGCGCACCCGCGCATTTCAGAAGCGCATCCAGTCGAAGGTGACGCTGTGGCCGGCCTCGACGCAGGCCGGCAACTACTCCGGTACGCTGCATTACCTGAAAGCGGTCGCCGCGATGGGCGGCCCGGCGGCGGCGATGGACGGCCGCGCGGTGGTCGCGCGCATGAAGGCGATGCCGACCGACGATGACTGCTTCGGCGTCGGGAGCATCCGCGAGGATGGCCGCAAGATCCACCCGGCCTATCTGTTCGAGGTGAAGACGCCGGTCGAGAGTACGCAGCAATGGGACCAGTATAAGCTCCTCGGCTCCACGCCGGCCGACGAGGCGTTCCGGCCACTGAACGAGGGCGGCTGCGTCATGGAGAAGGCCTGAAGGATTGCCGCCGCGATCGACGGTGCGGCAAGGCCTCGCCTGCCGCCGGAGGCCCGCGGCCATGTTGGGCCTCTTCCCCTAGCGGTCTATCTGCACTAAGACCTTCGAGTCCGCCCCTGGGCAGCACGTCTTCCCGGCAACGTCCCGTTCGTCTAGAGGCCCAGGACTCCAGCCTTTCACGTTGGCGACACGGGTTCGAATCCCGTACGGGACGCCATTCCGGCACGTGCCCGGACATGAAGGGATCCCTTCATGTCCGCAGCGAAGTGCCGCTCACCCTGATCGTCGCATCGTCGCGTAGTTTGACTTCCGGTCGTAGCGACGTGCAGAGACCGTGCCCGGCGGGTGCCCGCACCATCCCGTTCCGGATGACCGGCAGCTCCGTCACCAGCTCGCGATACCAGGTCGCCAACGTCGCCCGCACGACCTCCTGAAAAATAGCGGTCGACGCGTGCAGTCCCAGATGCAGGCCCGCCCACAGCGTCACCGGCCCCGTGCAATCATGCGGCGCAAGCGGCTTGGCATAGGTTTCCGCGAACGCCGCGATCTTGCGCCCTTGGGTCAGACCGCCGCACCAGGCGAGATCGAGCATGACGAAATCCAGTGCGTCCGCCGCCAGGAGGTCACGGAACGGCACGACACCGCCGAGCGTCTCGCTGCCGCAGACCGGCACCCGCGATTGCCGCCTCAAATCGGTCAGGGCCCGAACATCGTCCATCTTCATGATCGGATCTTCCGCCCAGAGCACGCCGTAATCCTCCAGCGCCCGGCAGATACGAATGGCCGAACTCGTGTTCCACATGCTGTGCAATTCGCACATCACCTCGATGGCATCGCCCACGGCCGCGCGCACCTTGCGAAACGGTTCCAACCCCGCCTTGAGGTCGGGCAGCGTGATCAGCTGGCCACCGCTCGCTTCGGCGTACGGATCGAACGGCCAGATCTTCATCGCGGTGAAGCCCTCGGCGAGCAGGCTCTCGGCCAGGGCGCCGGCATCGCGGGTGAAGGCGATCTGGTCGTCGTACGGGCCGCCGGTTTTCTCATCGGCGCCGACCGCTCGCCTGCCGACGCCGCTGGAATTGTACGCGTAGCCCGCGCAGGTGTTGTAGGCGCGGATCTCGGTGCGGACGGCGCCGCCGAGCGCCTCGTACACCGGAATGCCGTGGCGCTTGCCGGCCAGGTCCCAGAGGGCGATGTCGATGGCG
>JBDTFI010000127.1:0-3459 GCA_039938035.1 Acetobacteraceae bacterium
CGCTGCTCGTCACCGTGCTCGGGGCGCGCAACCTCGCCGGCGGCCAGCCCGCCGCGTTCGCGCTGGCGATCGCCGCCGGGCTGTGGCTCACCGTGCTGTTCGCGACCTTCGCCGAGGCGGTGGCCGAGGGGCGCGGCCGGGCGCGGGCGGAGAGCCTGCGCCGCGCGCGCAGCGACACGATGGCCAAGGTGCTGCTCCGGCCGGACGACCGCGTGCTGTTCAAGCCGACACCCGCGTCGACCCTCGAGCGTGGCGAGCTCGTGTTGGTCGAGGCCGGCGACCTGATCCCGTCGGATGGCGAGGTGGTCGAGGGCATCGCCAGCGTGAACGAGAGCGCGGTGACGGGCGGCACGCAGGTGGTCTCCGACTGGCTGGTGATCCGCATCACGGCCGACCCGGGCAGCACGTTCCTCGACCGCATGATCGGCCTCGTCGAGGGCGCGTCGCGCCGCAAGACGCCGAACGAGATCGCGCTCGACATCCTGCTCGCCGGCCTCACGATCATCTTCCTGATCGCCGTCGTGACCCTGGTGGGGCTGGCCCGCTACTCGGACACCATCCTCGGCGTGCCGGTGCTGTCGGCGCTGCTCGTGACCCTGATCCCGACCACGATCGGCGGGCTGCTGTCGGCGATCGGCATTGCCGGGATGGACCGGCTGGTGCGCTTCAACGTCGTCGCGACATCGGGCCGCGCGGTGGAGGCGGCGGGCGACGTCGATACGCTGCTGCTCGACAAGACCGGCACCATTACCTTCGGCAACCGCATGGCCGCCGGCTTCGCCCCGGCGCCCGGCGTGTCCGAGGCGGACCTGGCGGAGGCGGCGGTGCTTGCCTCGCTCGGCGACGACACGCCGGAAGGCCGCTCCATCCTCACTTTCGCACGCGACCGCTACGCGATCTCGCGCGAGCGTCCGATCGAGGCGGCGGTGATCGCGTTTTCCGCTACCACGCGCCTGTCCGGCCTCGACCATGACGGCCGCTCGTGGCGCAAGGGCGCGGTGGACTCCGTTCTAGCGACCGTGCGGGGCAGCGCGCCCGCCGCTTTCACCGCGTCGGTCGAACGGATCGCGCGGTCGGGCGGCACTCCGCTCGCCGTCGCCCTTGGCGGGCGGCTCATGGGCGTGATCGAGCTGAAGGATATCGTCAAGCCGGGCATCCGGGACCGCTTCGACGCGCTGCGCCGCATGGGCATCCGCACGATCATGGTCACCGGCGACAATCGCCTGACCGCGGCGGCGATCGCCACCGAGGCGGGCGTAGACGATTTCATCGCCGAGGCGACGCCACAGGACAAGCTCGACTACATCAGGAAGGTGCAGGCCGAGGGACGCCTGGTCGCGATGGCCGGCGACGGTACCAACGACGCACCCGCGCTGGCGCAGGCTGATGTCGGCGTGGCCATGCAGACCGGCACGCAAGCCGCGCGCGAAGCCGGCAACATGGTCGATCTCGACAGCGACCCGACCAAGCTGATCGAGGTCGTGGAGATCGGCAAGCAGCTACTGATCACGCGCGGCGCACTGACCACGTTCAGCATCGCCAACGACGTCTCGAAATACTTCGCCATCCTGCCGGCGATCTTCGTGCTCGATTATCCGGGGCTGCAAGCGCTGAACATAATGCGGCTCACTTCACCGCAGAGTGCCATCCTGTCGGCGGTGATCTTCAATGCGCTGATCATCGTCGCCCTCGTGCCGCTTGCGTTGCGCGGCGTGCGGTTCCGCGCCGTCGGCGCTGCGGCGCTGCTGCGGCGCAATCTGTTGATCTACGGCCTGGGCGGGATCGCCGCGCCCTTCATCGGTATCAAGATCATCGACATGATCCTGTCCGCGTTCGGCCTCGCCTGATGAGGAACACCATGCAACAGCTTCGCCCGGCGATCGTCCTGATCGCGCTCTTCACGCTACTGACCGGGGTGGCGTTTCCCCTCGTGTTCGTAGGAATCGGGAACGTGGTGTTTCCGTTCCAGGCGGGCGGCAGCCTGATTCGAGAAAACGGGCAGGTGGTCGGGTCGACCCTGATCGGCCAGGATTTCAGCGCACCCCGCTACTTCCATCCCCGGCCCTCGGCCACGACGGAGCCCGACCCGAAAGACGCGTCGAAGACGGTCCCGGTCCCGTACGCGGCTGACAATTCGGCGGCCTCCAACCTCGGGCCGACCTCGAAGGCACTGATCGACCGGGTCACGGCGGATGTGAAGGCGTTCGGGACCGGATCGGTTCCCGCCGACGCCGTGACCACGTCCGCATCGGGCCTCGACCCCGACATCTCGCCGGAGAACGCGGCGCTGCAAGTGGCCCGCGTCGCGAAGGCCCGGAACCTGCCGGAAGCCACCATCCGCGATCTGGTCGCGGCCAATACCAAGGGCCGGATCGCCGGCTTCATCGGCGAGCCGCGCGTGAACGTCCTGGCGTTGAACCGCGCGATCGACGCGCATGGCTGAGAGCGCGCTATAACGGGCCATGTCGCCCGAGGACACGCGCCCGGACCCCGACGCCCTGCTGATCGCCGCCGCCCGCGAAGGCAAGGGGCGGTTGAAGGTCTTCCTTGGCGCCGCGCCCGGCGTCGGCAAGACATGGGAAATGCTCGCCGCCGCCCGCCGCCTGCGCGCCGAGGGCAAGGACATCGTGATCGGCCTGGTGGAAACCCACGGACGGGCGGAAACCGGCGCCCAGATCGGCGATCTTCCGATGTTGCCCCGAAAGCACATTCCGTATCGCGGCCAGGATCTGGAAGAGTTCGATGTCGATGCCGCATTGGCGCGCCGGCCCGCGATCCTGCTCGTTGACGAACTGGCGCACACGAACGCCCCCGGCAGCCGGCACAACAAGCGGTGGGAGGACGTGGCCGAACTTCTTGAGGCGGGCAACGACGTCTGGGCCACGCTGAACGTCCAGCATCTGGAAAGCCTGAACGATACCATCGCCCGCATCACCGGCGTGCGCGTCACCGAGACACTCCCCGACCGGGTCATGGAGATGGCGGACTCGATCGAGTTCATCGATCTTCCGCCCGCCGAGCTGCGCCGGCGGCTTGAGGAAGGCCACGTCTACCGGGCCGATGTCGCCAAGCGCGCGCTTGAAGGCTTCTTCCGCGAAGGCAACCTCGCGGCGTTGCGCGAGATCGGTTTGCGCGCGGCGGCACAGCGCGTGGATCGTGACGTGCGCGACTACATGCGCCAGAACGCGATCGCGGGACCCTGGCCGGCGGGCGAGCGCGTGCTGGCGCTGGTCGGCAACGACGCCAGCGCCGGTGCGGTCGTCCGCCAGGCTAAGCGGCTCGCCGACGCGCTGAACGCGCCCTGGATCGCGCTGCATATCGAACGCGACGAGGGCGGCGAGCCGATCCGCCAGACGCTGGAGATGGCCGCGCAACTCGGCGCCGAGGTCGAAACGCGCGCCAACGCCGACATCGTGCGCACGACCCTCGATCTGGCGCGGGCGCGCAACGTGACCCATC
>JBDTFI010000128.1:0-7057 GCA_039938035.1 Acetobacteraceae bacterium
GGCCTGGGCGCGGCGATCACCGCGATCGCCGGCGGGCTGATGGCGACGTATCTGTCGTTCACGCCGTTCATCGGGTTCGACTACGTCATCATCATGTATTCTGGGGTGGTGCTGGGCGGCATGGGCAGCATCCTCGGCGCCTTCTGGGGCGGCATGGCGGTGGGTTTCGTGCAGCAGGTATCGGCGCTCGTGCTGCCGCCGCAATTGCAGAACGCGGCGATCTTCGTGGTCTTCCTGCTGATCGTGACTTTGCGCCCGCAAGGCTTCTTCGGCCGCTCGGCGGAGCGCGCGTGAGATGAGGGATGGCGCCGGCACACGGCTGCGGCGGGACGGGATCGCATTGGTCGTGCTGGTGGCAGCCTATCTCGTGCTCGCTGCCTCGGTTCACAACAGCTACTACCAGCTCATGCTCACGCTGGTCCCGATCTGGGCGGTGATGGGCCTCGGGTGGAACCTGATCTCGGGCTATTCCGGTCTGGTGTCGTTCGGGCACGCGGCGTTCTTCGGCGCCGGGGCGTACGCGGTGACCTTGGCGCTGGTCTATTGGGGGCTGACGCCTTGGCTCGGCATCCCTCTCGCGATGGCGGTGGGCGCGCTCGCCGCGGTGCTGATCGGGATGCCCACGTTCCGGCTGCGTGGGCACTATTTCGCGCTGGCGATGCTCGCCTACCCGCTGGCGATGCTCTACGTCCTCGAATATCTCGGCTTCCAGGAAGTGCCGCTGCCGATGCACCGCGCGGCGCCGGCGGCGTTCCTGCAATTCACCGATCCGCGTCTCTACACGGTCGTCGCTGTCGGCCTGCTGCTCGCGGCGATGGTGGCTTCGATGCTGGTGGAGAACTCACGCTTCGGCTTGGCGCTGCTGGCGATACGGCAGAACGAACTGGCGGCCGAGGCGGCCGGCATCGACACCTGGCGGTGGAAGATGCTGGGTTTGACGGCGAGCGGCACGATGGCCGCGGCGGCAGGCGGCCTCTATGCGTGCGTGCTGCTGATCGTGACGCCGGACTCCGTCTTCGGCGTGCTGGTCTCGGCGCAGGCGCTGATCGTCGCGCTGTTCGGCGGCGTCGCGACATTCTGGGGGCCGGTGATCGGCGCGGCCGTGCTGATCCCGTTGGCCGAAACTCTCAACGCCCACCTCGGCAACGTCCTGCCGGGCATCCAGGGCGTCGTGTACGGCGGCGCCATTATCGCGATCATGCTGATCGCGCCCGAGGGCGTGTTCTGGGCGGTACGCGACCGGCTGTTCGGCCGCGCCGAGGCGCCGCCCCGGCACGTGCGCACCGTCCCCGCCGAGGCCCGCCCTGCCCCGCCACCGCCGGCGAGCGGCCCGCTGCTCGATGTGCGGAACGTCTCGCGCAGCTTCGGCGGCCTGCGCGCCGTCGACGACGTGAGCTTCACGGTCGAGGCGGGCGAAATACTCGGAATCATCGGGCCGAACGGCGCCGGCAAGACGACGCTGTTCAACGTGCTGAACGGGGTGCTTCCGCCTGGTTCGGGCGAGGCGCTGCTGGACAGCGCGCCGTTGTTCGGACGCAAGGTGCATCAGGTCTGCCGGCTCGGCATCGGGCGCACCTTCCAGGTGGTCCGAAGCTTCCCCCGCTTGCCCGTGCTCGACAACGTCATCGTCGGCGCCTACGGCGCGGGGCTCGGCGATGCCGCGTCGGTGGATGCGGCCGAATCCGCGCTCGGCACCGTCGGATTGCTCGGCCTGGCGCATCGCGAGGCGGGGCGGCTGACCAACAAGGAACTGCGTCTGATGGAGTTGGCACGGGCGCTCGCCGGGTCGCCGCGCCTTCTGTTGCTTGACGAGACCCTCGCCGGGCTCGGGCACGACGAATGCGACGAGGTGCTGGCACTGCTGCAACGCCTGCGCGCCGACGGCATGAGCATCGCCATCATCGAGCACACGATGCACGCGATGATGCGGCTTGCCGACCGCTTCCTGGTGCTCGACCACGGGCGCGTCCTGCGGATCGGCGCGCCGCGCGAGGTGGTGGAAGATCCAGAGGTGATCGAGGCCTATCTCGGCCGCAAATGGCTGGCGCGCGTGAATGCTTGAGATCGCCGACCTTTCGGTGTCCTACGGCGGCCTGCGCGCCTTGCAGGGCGTGTCGCTCACCGTCGCCGCGGGCCAGTTCGTCACCGTCGTCGGCCCCAACGGCGCCGGCAAGACGACGTTGTTCAAGACAATCTGCGGCATCGTGCCGGCGAATGCCGGACGGATCACGTTCGAGGGGCACGATCTGCTGTCCCTGCCCGCCTCGCGGCGCGCGCATCTCGGCATCGCCCACGTTCCCGAAGGCCGGCAGGTCTTCAAGACGCTGACTGTGCGCGAGAACCTGGAAATGGGCGCGTACCCGCCCAACGGGCGCGCACGCTTCCACCACACGCTCGATCGCATCCACACGCTGTTCCCGATCCTTGCCGAACGTGCCAGCCAGCTCGCCGGCACGCTGTCGGGCGGGGAGCAGCAGATGCTGGCGATCGGACGTGGGCTTGCCGCGGCGCCACGTCTGCTGATGCTGGACGAGCCGTCGATGGGGCTCGCGCCGTCCATCACCGACCTGATCTTCGAGCGCATCGCGCAAATCCATCGCGAGGACGGGCTGACGATCCTGCTGGTCGAGCAGCGGGTGGCCGAGGCGCTGGAACTGGCCGATCGTGGCTATGTGCTGGAAACCGGGCGCATCGTGCTGGAGGGGACGTACGACAGGCTGCTCTCGGACGATCGCGTCCGACGCGCCTATCTTGGCCTTGGGACGTAACGGGAGGGAGAAAAACAATGGAACGCAATACCATCGGACGACGGGCGGCGTTGGCGCTGGGCGGCGCGGCGGCGGCGAGCATGGCCGCGGGTCGGGCCAGGGCACAGGCACCGGCGGAGGTAAAGATCGTCATGCTGGTGCCGCTATCCGGGCCTTGGGCACGCGAGGGCATCCTGGAGAAGATGGGCGCCGAGATGGCGATCGAGGACGTGAACAAGGCGGGCGGCATCAAGTCGCTCGGCGGAGCGAAGCTCACCCTGCTGCAATACGACGCGCAGGACTCCGCCGAGAAGGCGAAGGACGCCGCGCAGCGCATGATCGCCCAGCATCCCGACCTCTCGGGCGGCTTCGGCTGCTGGCTGTCCACCTTCACGCTGGCTGCGACCGAGGTGACGGAGCGCGCGCAACTGCCCTGGTTCACATTGTCCTATTCCGACGCGATCACCGGGCGCGGCTTTCGCTACGTGTTCCAGACTTCGGCGACCGGCGTGCAGCAGGCCGAGGACACCGTCCCGCTGGTCATGCGGATCGCCGAGGCGGCCGGCGTGCATCCGACCAAGGTCGGCTTCATCGGCGACAACACGGCCGCCACCGTGAGCTTCCGCAAGCCGCTCGATCAGCACGTGCTGAAGGATCAGCACCTGACGCTGGTGCTCGACAAGACCTACACGCCGCCGCTGTCGGACGCGACGACGATCGTGCAGCCGGCGCGCGGGGCGCGGCCGGATTTCGTGCTGCTGGGGTCCACCAACGCCGGCGACGACAAGATGCTGGCCGACACCTTCGCGCAATTCGGGATGCCGGCGTCGCGCCTGCCGCTGATCGGCAATGGCGGACATTGGGCGACGCCGGAGCTGCTGAAGACCACCGGGGCCGACAATCTGAACGGGATTTTGGTCGGGCTGGCGAACTGGCCGGGCAAGGATCAGGAGGATTTGTCGAAGCGCTTCATCGCCCGCACCGGGGAGAAGTGGTTCGGCCATGATTCGATCTTCGCCTATGCCCACGTTATGACGCTCGCCGCGGCGATCGAGGCGGCGGGTTCGGCGGATCGGGTGAAGGTAGCCGACGCCGTACGGGCGATGGACCTGACGAACGGGCCGGCGCTGCTGTTCCCCGGCCGTCGCCTCAAGTTCGACGACAAGGGCCGCCGGGTCGGGGCCGAGATGGTCGCCGTGCAATGGCAGGGCGGCGTGCCGGTCACGGTGTATCCCGACGCGATCGCGGCGGCCAAGCCGGTCTGGAAGGCATCAGCGTAGGTTCTTTACAGGCTCTTTACACGAACAGGCCGAATCTCACATCGCGCCTTTACGCCTGGTCAGCCCAATTCATGCACGGCGCGCAGGAGGCGCCGTGCATGATCGATCTCGCCTTCGTGGTGCTCGGCACCGCGTCCATCCTTGTCATGATCGCCTATGCGTCGCTCTGCGATCGGATCTGACGCCATGTTCGATCTTGTGCTGGGCGGCATCGTTTCGGGCGGCCTGCTGATCTACCTGGTCTGGGCGCTGGTCCGGCCGGAAGACTTCTGAGGGTTCCCCCATGACATTGATCGGCTGGGCGGAAATCGCCCTCCTGCTGGCGCTCGTTACGCTCGCCGCGTTTCCGCTGGGCGGCTACATCGCGCGCGTACTGAGCGGGGATCGTCTGCTGCTATCGCCGGTGCTCGGGCCGGTGGAGCGTGGCTTCTACGCGGCGGCCGGCGTGGACCCGGCGCGCGGCATGGGCTGGCGCGGCTACGCGACGGCGCTGATCGTGCTCAACGCGGCGCATTTCCTGCTGCTGTATGGCATGTTGCGGCTGCAATTCTATCTGCCGTGGAACCCGCAGGGCTTCGCCGGAATGGCGCCGCGACTCGCCTTCAACACCGCGATGAGCTTCGTCACCAACACCAACTGGCAGGCATACAGCCCCGAGACCAGCATGTCCTACGGCAGCCAGATGTTCGGGCTGACCGTGCATATGTTCCTCTCCGCCGCGACCGCCATCGCGGCGGCGGCGGCAGTGATGCGGGCGTTCGCGCAAGGCGGGCTGAAGGAGTTGGGCAATTTCTGGGCCGACCTGACGCGCATCACGCTCTACGTCCTCCTGCCGATGGCGGTGGTAGTGACGGTGGCGCTGATCGCGCTTGGCGTGCCGGAGAACTTGTCGCCCTATATCGAGGCACACACGCTGGAAGGGGGACGCCAGTTCATCGCGATGGGGCCGACCGCCTGGCAGGAGGCGATCACGGAACTCGGCACCAATGGCGGCGGCTTCTTCAACGCCAACTCCGCGCATCCGTTCGAGAATCCCAACCCGATCACCGACCTGGTCGAGACCTGGTCGATCGTCATCATCCCATTCGCGCTCGCCGTGGCCTTCGGCCACATGGTCGGCGATCGTCGCCAAGGGCGCGCGATCTTCCTGACGATGGGCCTGCTACTCGTGCTCGCGATCATCGGCTGCTACGCGGCCGAGGCGGGCGGCAACCCGCTGCTCACGCATCTCGGCGTCGATCCGAGCATGGGCAACATGGAAGGCAAGGAGTTGCGATTCGGCACGCCGCTTTCCGCGTTGTTCGCCGTGCTCACCACCGCGACGTCCTGCGGGGCGGTGAACGCGGTGCATGATAGCTTCACGGCCCTCGGTGGCTTGATCCCGATGTTTCTGATCGAGCTTGGCGAGATTGTGCCCGGCGGCGTCGGCTCGGGTCTCTATGGCATTCTGGTGTTCGCGTTGCTCGCCGTGTTCGTGGCCGGGCTGATGGTCGGGCGCACGCCGGAATATCTCGGCAAGAAGGTGCAGGCGAAAGAGGTGAAGCTCGCGATGCTTGCCGTGCTCATCCTGCCGCTGTCGATCCTGGGCGGGGCAGCGTTCTCCTTGGTGACGGACAGTGGCGTCGGCTCGCTGGCCAACGCCGGGCCGCACGGGTTGTCGGAGATGCTGTACGCGTGGAGTTCGGCGACGGGGAACAACGGCAGCGCGTTCGCCGGCATCTCGGCCGACACCTGGCTGCTCGATATCGGCCTCGGCGTCGCGATGCTGCTGGGTCGGTTCGCCTTCATGATCCCGGTGCTCGCGCTCGCCGGTTCGATCGCGGCCAAGCCGAAACTGCCCGCCAGCGCCGGCACGTTTCCCACGCACGGGCTGCTGTTCATCGGCCTGCTCGCCGGGGTGATCCTGATCCTGGGCGGGCTGCAATTCCTGCCCGCCCTTTCGCTCGGGCCGCTCGCGGAGCATTTCGCGATGTTGTCCGGCCAGACCTTCTGAGAGACGCATCATGGCACAGGCCGCGACAATCGCGCTGTTCAACAGCACCATTTTGACCCGCGCGTCTCGTGACGCGGCGCGGAAGCTCAATCCGGCGACTCTGATCCGCAACCCGGTGATCTTCGTCACCGAGGTGGTGGCCGCACTCACCACCATCCTCGGCGTCCGTGACCTGGTGACCGGCGCGCCGGCCGGCTTCATCCTGGCGATCGCCGGCTGGCTGTGGCTGACGGTGCTGTTCGCCACCTTCGCCGAGGCAGTGGCCGAGGGTCGTGGGCGCGCGCGCGCCGAGAGTCTGCGCGCGGCGCGTAGCGACACGATGGCCAAGGTGCTGATCCGTCCCGACGACCGCGCGCTTTTCTCGCCGACGTCGGCGTCGGCGTTGCGGCCGGGCGAGCTTGTGCTGGTTGAGGCGGGCGATCTGATCCCGTCGGACGGCGACGTGGTCGAGGGAGTCGCCAGCGTCAACGAGAGCGCGATCACCGGGGAATCCGCGCCGGTCATTCGCGAGGCGGGCGGAGACCGCAGCGCGGTGACGGGCGGAACGCAGGTGGTCTCCGACTGGCTGGTGGTACGCATCACCGCCGCGTCAGGCAGCACGTTCCTCGACCGCATGATCGCGCTCGTGGAGGGCGCGCACCGACGCAAGACGCCGAACGAGATCGCGCTCGACATCCTGCTCGCCGGCATGACGATCATCTTCCTGATCGCCGTCGTCACCTTGCAGGGCTTCGCGAAATACTCCGGCCACATCATCGGCGTGCCCATCCTGGCGGCGCTGCTCGTCTGCCTGATCCCGACCACGATCGGCGGGCTACTGTCGGCGATCGGCATCGCCGGAATGGATCGGCTGGTACGCTTCAACGTGGTCGCGACCTCCGGGCGCGCGGTGGAGGCGGCGGGCGACGTCGACGTCTTGTTGCTCGACAAGACAGGCACGATCACCCTCGGCAACCGCCAGGCGTCGGCGTTCTTTGCCGCTCCCGGCGTCAGCCTGCAGGAACTGGCCGACGTGGCGCAACTGGCATCGCTGGCCG
>JBDTFI010000129.1:0-19359 GCA_039938035.1 Acetobacteraceae bacterium
CGGTGAACCAGGGCAGTGGTTGGCCGACCGAGCCGACAAGGCCGGTATCGTTGCAGGTCGTGACGCTGGACGCTTCGGTCATGCCGTAGCACTCGCGGATTTCGACGCCGAAACGCTCCTGGAACGGGCGCCAGACGTCGGCCGGGCAGCCGCCGCCCCAGGCGATGCGCGCGCCGTGGGTGCGATCGAGCGGTCCCGGCGGCTGCTTCGACAACATCTGTAGGATGCCACCGAGGAAGTGGATATGCGTCGCGCCGTGCAGTCGCACGTCGGACCAGAAGTGGGACGCGCTGAACCGCCCGACCATCGACAGGATCACCCGGCGCAACAGCGGCAGCACGAGAAGCTGCGCGCCGCCGATGTGATAGAGCGGTTCCCACATGAAGAAGATATCGCCGTCGCGAGCGAGCGAGACCCGCGCCACCGCCTCCCCGGCAAGGAGCAACATGCGGTGCGTCACCATCACGCCCTTCGGCGGCCCGGTGGTGCCGGAAGTGTACATGATGGCGAACAGATCGTCCGCCCGGGGTGGCGCCTCGGAGAAGACGACGTCGGCGCGCAACGCGGCGAGAAACTTCCCGACGGTGATGATGCATCGGGCGGCGGTGCCGCTGTCGGCGATCACCGCCGTAAGGTCGTCGTCGGCGATCACCAGGGACGGCTCGGAATGATCCAGCACATAGCGCAGATTGTCGCCGCGCAGCTGCACGTTCACCGGCACCCAGATGACGCCGGCTTTCGCCAGTCCGTACAGGACCACGAGCGCGGCCTCGCTGTTGCGGAGCATCACCGCGACACGCTCACCTGGGGCAATACCGCGGGCGCGCAACGCGCTTGCGACTTCATCGGAACGACGATGCAGGGCGCCGAACGTCGTCGTGGCATGGTCGAAGCGCGCGAAGACCCTGGCCGGCTCGGCGCTCGCCAAGGCGGCGAAGCGGGCGATCAGGCCGTCGGCGGCATCGATCATGCCTTGGCGCGCTTGCGGGCGGCGCGCTCGGCCAGGAACGCTTCCATCATCCGCGCGGGCTCGCCGGTCGCGTAGGCGATCCGCTGGTTGCGGATGCCGGCGGCGATGCAGTCCCGAAAGCCCGCCTCGGTCACTCCCTTGAAGCGCGCCTTGTTCAGCCGCATCGCGATGGGCGGCTTGGCCGCAAGCTCCTGCGCGAGCGCCATCGCTTCGGCCATCACGCGCTCCTGCGGTACGAGGCGATTGATGATGCCGATGCGGAAGCATTCGTCGGCATCCATCATGCGCCCAGTCAGTGTGAGGTCCATGGTGCGCGCGAGCCCGAGGATTTCCCGCATGATCCACGGGCCGGTGGTGCTGGCGATGCCCGCGTTGATCTCGGGCTGCCCCATCGTGAGGCCGGGGTGGCCGACGCGGAAATCGCCGAGCAGCGCCACCTGGAAACCCGATCCGGCGGCCAGGCCGTTCAGCGCGACGACAAGCGGCTTCGACAAGGAGCGGATGATGCTGTAAAGGCGCTCCCATTCCTTGATCCACTCTTCGGCGCGATCGGGATTGAAGGTCTTGGTTTCATTCAGGTCCTGCCCGGCGCAGAAGGAGCGTTCGCCGGTGCCGGTGAGGATGACGGCCCGCACGTCCGCATCCGCCTCCGCCGTCTCCAGCATGGTGCACAGCATGTCGCGCATCGGCATGTGCCACGCATTCAGGATGCGTGGACGGTTCAGGCGGATGATCGCGACAGACCCCTTCCGCTCGAAGACCACGAAATCGTCCATTTCGACCTTCTCCCCGCCGGATCGGATAGCCCGTTGCCCGTGAGCCGCCTTGTACCGGATCGCCCGCGCACGAGAAAGGCACCCGCCGCCCAGTTTTCAGGCAGACGCGGAAACCCTCGGCCATCCGCCCCGGCGCGCCAGTCCTGGCACGGGTCTTGAAAGGCCCGTGACGAAGGCGCCCCGATCCGGGCGCGCCGATGAACGATCGAGGCGGCACGCGATGAAGCTGATCATGGCGATCATCAAGCCCTTCAAGCTCGATGAGGTGCGCGAGGCGCTGACGCCGTTGGGCGTTCAGGGCCTCACCGTCTCGGAGGTGAAGGGATTCGGACGGCAGAAGGGCCAGACCGAGATCTACCGAGGGGCGGAGTACACGGTGAGCTTCCTCCCGAAGATCAAGATCGAGGTCGCCGTGGCGAGCGAGATCGCCGATCAGGTGGTCGAGGCGATCGTGCTCGCCGCCTACACCGGCAAGATCGGTGACGGGAAGATCTTCGTCCTCGAGTTGCAGCGCGCGGTGCGGATTCGCACCGGCGAAACCGACACGGTCGCGCTCTAGGCGCCAGCGGACAGGAACAGCGAAGCATGAAGATCGACACCGGCGACACCGCCTGGATGCTGTGCAGCACCGCGCTGGTGCTGATGATGACTATCCCCGGCCTCGCGATGTTCTACGGCGGCATGGTGCGGCGGAAGAACATGCTCGCCACCATGATGCAGTCCTTCACGGTGTGCTGCCTGGTGACGATCGTCTGGATGGTGATCGGCTACAGCCTCGCCTTCACCAACGGCACACCCTATATCGGCGACCTGTCGCGGTTCTTCCTGCAAGGCTTCGGGGCCAACTGGGACAAGCCGTTCCTGCTCGGGGCGGGCGTCGACAGCGCCACGCAGACGACCATCCCCGAGACCGTCTACATGATGTTCCAGATGACCTTCGCGATCATCACGCCGGCACTAATCGCCGGCGCGTTCGCCGATCGTCTGAAATTCAGTGCGCTCTGCATCTTCATGTGCCTGTGGTCGATCCTGGTCTACGCGCCGATCGCGCACTGGGTCTGGAGCGCGACGGGCTGGCTGGGCGCCGGCGTGTTCGGATTGCCCGGCGCGGCGGACTTCGCCGGCGGCACCGTGGTGCATATCAACGCCGGTATCGCCGGGCTGGTCTGCGCGCTCGTGCTCGGCAAGCGGGTCGGCTACGGCCACGACAACATGGCGCCGTACAACGTCTCGTTCGCGTTGATCGGCGCCTCCTTGCTGTGGGTCGGCTGGTTCGGCTTCAACGCCGGCTCCGCGCTCGGCGCGGACGGACGCGCCGGCATGGCGATGACGGTGACGCAGATCGCCACCGCCGCGGCGGCGCTCGCATGGGCGTTCGCGGAGTGGGCGGCGAAGGGCAAGCCCTCGGTGCTCGGCATCGCCTCGGGCGCTGTCGCCGGGCTGGTCGCCATCACGCCGGCTTCGGGCTTCGTGCTGCCCGGGCCGGCGATCCTGATCGGCGTCGCCGCCGGCGTTGGCTGCTTCTGGGCATCGACCAGCCTCAAGCACATGCTCGGCTACGACGACAGCCTGGACGCCTTCGGCGTGCATGGCATCGGCGGCATGATCGGGGCGCTGTTGACGGGAGTGTTCGCCTACGGCCCGTTGACCGCGACCACGGCGTCGCCACAGGGCGTCAATATCGGCGGCATCGCGCAGTTCGAGAGCCAGGTGATCGCGGTGCTGACGACGCTGATCTACAGCGGCGGGATGACGTGGGTCATCCTGATGGTCACCAAGGCCCTGGTCGGGTTGCGCGTGGATCGCGAGGAGGAACGCGAGGGCCTCGACCTCGTGCTGCACGGCGAACAGATCTTCCAGTAGTCGCAAGGGGGCGTCGACGACGGCGCCCCCTTTACATGCCGTTGATACGCGGGCGCCGCAGTTCGCATCGCGCCTTTATGCCCGATCAGTTTACTCGGACGATGGCGCGAAGGAGGCGCCACGCATGACCGACCTTGACCTTCTTCCCGTCGTCGCCGTGCTCGTCGGTTGCCTCGCCGCCGCCCCGGGGCTCGCGCAGACCGCGGCCCCCGCGGCCCCCGCGGTGAGCGCGCCCGCGGCGCCGGCCCCCGCCCCCGCCGCCGCCCCGGCCACGCCGTCGTCCTTCCAGCTCTACGGCATCACGCTCAACGCGCAGGCCGAGCTTGGCATCACGGGCAATCCCGCCGGCCCGAATGATTTCCTGAATTTCGGGCACCTGTTCACCGACCGGGCCAACCAGATCATGATGAACCAGCTTCTGCTGACCGCGCAGAAGCCCATCGACTCGAAGGCCTCGACCGTCAATTTCGGCTTCGACCTGCAACTGCTGTACGGCACTGACGCCCGCTACACGCACTTCATCGGTGAGCTGAACTATCTGACCGACAGCCGCTATCAGCTCGACATCATCAACGCCAACGTGCAAGTGCATCTGCCGTATCTGGTGGCCGGCGGCATCGACCTGAAGGTCGGCCAGTATCTCACGCCGCTGGGGTACGAGACGATCGACCCGTCGACCAACCCGTTCTACTCGCACTCCTACATCTTCAACTTCGGGCTGCCGCTGAAGGACACCGGCGGCCTCGCGATCGCGCATGTGAATTCGGTCCTCGATTTGTACGGCGGCGTCGATTCCGGTGCCAACACCTCGCTCGGCAACGGCGACAACAACTCTGCCCCGGCGGGCCTCCTGGGGTTCAACCTGACCCTGCTCGGCGGCAACCTGACGGTGCTCGCGCTGACGCATTTCGGGCCGGAAAACCCGACCCTCACGGTATCGGGCGCTGACGGCTACATGCGCTTCTACAACGACATCACCGCGACGTACAAGGCCACGCCGAAGCTTACGCTGACGACCGAAGCCAATCTTGTGCGCGACAATTTCTTCCGGGCGAACGGCTTCGGGCTGGCGCAGTACGTGTCCTACGCGCTGACCGACAAGGTGACGCTGAACGGGCGGGCGGAGGTGTTCCGCGACGACAACGGCTTCTACGTCGCGGCCTTCCCGGGCGTGTTCGACCCGGTGAACGTCCAGGCGGGCAAGCCGGCGCCGTTCGTCAAGTCGTACGGGGCGAACACCTATACGGAGCTGACGGTGGGCGTGACCTACAAGCCCGCCGTCCCGGCCTCGGTCGCGAACCTGATGCTGCGCCCGGAGCTGCGATGGGACCACGCCTTCGCCAATCCCCCCTACAATGCCGGCATGAACCACAACGCCGTGACCCTGGCCGCGGACGTGGTGATCGGGTTCTAAGACTCTGCTATCCTGCGACGATGATCGCGCCGGATCGCCTGGAGGCCGTGCAGGCCGACATCACTCGCCTGCACGTCGATGCCATCGTCAACGCCGCCAATGAGAGCCTGCTGGGCGGCGGCGGGGTTGACGGCGCGATCCATCGCGCCGCCGGACCCGAATTGCTGGCCGAATGCCGCGCGATCGGCGGCTGCCCGACCGGGGAGGCGCGGATCACCCGCGGGTATCGTTTGCCGGCCCGGTACGTCATCCACACGGTCGGGCCGATCTGGCGAGGCGGGGAGGCCGGCGAGCCCGCGTTGCTGGCGCGCTGCTATCGCGAGTGCCTGCGCCTTGTTCGCGAGAACGGCGTCCGCACGATCGCCTTTCCCGCGATCAGCTGCGGCGTGTACGGCTTCCCGTTTCCGCGGGCCGCGCGCATCGCGGTCAGCGAGACCGGCGCGGTGCTTGCCGAAACGGAGGAGGTCACGCGCGTGACCTTCGTGTGCTTCAGCGCCGACGCGCTGGCGATCTATCGGGCGGTTCTCGCGGATCGCCAGGCGGATTCACCTCTCCCGCCTTTCGCGGAAAAGGTCGCCCGCGCGAAGCGCGGCGGGTGAGGGGGCGTCGGGCCAGCCCTCACCCGTCACGCTGGCGCGTGCCGACCTCTCCCGCAAAGGCGGGAGAGGTGAACGGGAGTTGCCCGCCCGATCAAGCGGGCTTAGATGCCTCCCATGCGCTCTCCCCGGATGGGCAAGTTCGCCACGCTTGCCGCGTTGCTCTGTGCCGTCGCGGTCATGACGACCCTCGTCTCCTACTCGGTAACGCTGTACCGGCTGTTCTGCCAGGCGACCGGCTCGCTCGGCACCACGGAGCGTGTGGCCGGCGTCAGCGGGCCGGTATCGGACAAGATGGTCACGGTGCGCTTCCTGACCAGCACCGAGCCGGGCCTGCCGTGGCGCTTCGCCCCGGTGCAGGACACGGTGCGCGTTCAACTCGGCAAGGACACGCTGGTGTTCTTCGAGGCGGAGAACCTGTCCGATCAACCGATCGTCGGTCATGCGACCTTCAACGTCACGCCTGAGAAGACCGGCATCTACTTCAAGAAGATCGAGTGCTTCTGCTTCACGGAGGAGCGGCTGGAGCCGCACCAGAAAGTGGAGATGCCGGTTGATTTCTTCGTCGATGCCCGCATGGGGACCGATCGCAACACCTCCGACGTGACCGAGATCGACCTGTCCTACGAGTTCTTCCGCTCCTTGAAGCCCAAGGGCGCGCCCGACCTCGCGCGGTTCCTGGCGGAGCCACCCGACCCGGTGGCGGGCGAAAAGGTGTTCGCGACCGCCTGCACCGCATGCCACACGCTCGACCAGAGCCGGGTCGGGCCGCCGCTGCGTGGCGTCTTCGGCCGCAAGGCCGGCACGGCGCCGGGTTATCCGTATTCCGCGGCACTCGCCCACGCCGACGTGACGTGGGATGCCGACACGCTGAACAAATGGCTGTCCGGTCCGCAAGCCTACATCCAGGGCGCGCAGATGCCGATGGGCCTGCCCGACCCACTGCGCCGGCGCGACGTGATCGCGTATCTGAAGTCGCTGTCCCAACAGGCGGGGCGATAGGCGAGACTTTGACCGAGCGCGACAAGATGCTGGCGGGCGCGCTCTACCGGCCCGACGATCCGGCGTTGCAAGCGGAGCTGGCCGCCGCGCAGGCCTGGCTTGCCCGCTACAATGCCTCGGGCGGAGCATCGGTGGCCGAGCGGTGGACGCTGCTGAAGGAACGCTTCGCGGCGGTCGGAGAGGGCGCGGTCGTCCGCCCGCCATTCTTCTGCGATTACGGGTCCAACATCCGCCTGGGGCGCGGCGCGTTCCTCAACTTCAACTGCGTGATCCTCGACGTGGTCGAGGTCGTGATCGGCGAGGGAACACAGATCGGCCCGGCGGTGCAGATCTACGCGGCCGACCACCCGCGCGACCCGGCGACGCGACGTTCGGGGCTGGAGTTCGGGCGCCCGGTGCGCATCGGGCGGGACGTGTGGATCGGCGGCAGCGCCCTCCTGCTGCCGGGAATCAGCGTTGGCGACGACGCGATCATCGGCGCCGGCAGCGTGGTCACGCGCGACGTGGCGGCAGGCGCGACCGTCGTCGGCAACCCGGCGCGGGCGGTATCCCTTGCGGCTCGGTGGGCTTGCCGCCAGTCGATCCCGCGCGTATAGCATCGTTCATGGTCCACGGCTTCCGCTCGCTCGCGCTGCTCCTCCGACTTAGCCGCCCCTGAGCGGCGGGCCGCGGTGGCAACCGCTGGCCTTGCTCAGGGGACCCCCTGACAGGCGGCGTGTTTCCAGCGAAGGACCCATCCCATGAGCATCGAGCATCCCAGCTTCGGCAAGCTGGACGACAACCGGATCATCATCTTCGACACCACGTTGCGCGACGGCGAGCAATCGCCCGGCTTCTCGATGAACCTCAACGAGAAGATCCGCATGGCCGAGGCGCTGACCGAATTGGGCATCGACGTGATGGAGGCCGGGTTTCCGATCGCCTCGCCGGGCGATTTCGAATCCGTGAAGGCGATCGCCGAGAGTATCGGCCGGCGCGACAATACGCCGGTGATCTGCGGACTGGCGCGCACCGGGCGCGAGGACATCCTGACCGCCGCCGACGCGGTGCGCCCGGCCAAGCGCAAGCGCATCCACATCTTCCTGAGCACCAGCCCGCTGCACATGAAGTACAAGCTGCGGATGGAGCCCGACGATGTGCTGCAACTCGCCACCGACAGCGTCGTGCTGGCGCGCAACTTCGCAGACGACGTCGAATGGTCGGCCGAGGACGGCACGCGCACCGATCCCGACTTCCTGTGCCGCTGCGTCGAGGCGGCGATCGTGGCCGGGGCGAGCACGATCAACATCCCCGACACCGTCGGCTACGCGCTGCCCGAGGACATGATTCGCATCTTCACCATGATCCGCGAGCGCGTCCCCGGCGCCGACAAGGTGGTGCTGTCGACGCACAACCACAACGATCTGGGGTTGGCGGTGGCGAACACGCTGGCGGCGATTGCCGCCGGCGTGCGGCAGATCGAATCGACGATCAACGGCATCGGCGAGCGGGCGGGCAACGCGTCGCTGGAGGAAGCGGTGATGGCGATCCGCACCCGTCAGGACGCGGTGCCGTTCCACAACAACATCAAGACCAGGAACCTGCTGAAGGTTTCCAAGCTGCTGTCAACCGTCACCGGGTTCGACGTGCAGCCGAACAAGGCGATCGTCGGGCGCAACGCCTTCGCCCACGAGGCGGGCATCCACCAGGACGGCGTCCTGAAGCACGCCGCGACGTATGAGATCATGACGCCGGAGAGCGTCGGGTGGACCAAGTCCAGCTTGGTGATGGGCAAACATTCGGGCCGCGCGGCGTTCCGCGACAAGCTGCGCACCCTCGGCTACACGATCGGCGACAACCAGCTGAATGTCGCGTTCCGACGCTTCAAGGACATCGCCGATCGCAAGAAGGTCGTCTACGACGAGGACATCGTCGCGCTGGTCGATGACGAGGTGGTGCGCGACCACGAACGCATCCGCTTCGTCTCGCTCGACGTGCACGCCGGATCGAAGGCGCCGGCACGCGCGGAGATGGAACTGGAGGTGGACGGGGCGGTGCATTCGGCGGCGGCGACCGGCGACGGCCCGGTGGACGCGACGTTCCGCGCCATCCACGCGATTTTCCCCCATGAGGCGAATCTCGTGCTGTTCTCGGTCGGCGCGGTGACGACGGGAACCGACGCGCAAGCGAAGACGACGGTGCGGCTGGAGGAGAACGGCAAGATGGTCGACGGCCAGGGGGCCGATCTCGACACAATCGTCGCGTCGGCGCGGGCGTATGTGCACGCGCTGAACAAGCTGCTGGTGAAGCGGGCGCGGACGGAGCCGGAGGCGTTGTCGGCGTAGCGCGGGCCGCCCCTCACCCCAACCCTCTCCCGGAGGGAGAAGGGGAATCGGCTGCCAACCACCGCCGTCATTGCGACCCGAAGGCGAAGCAATCCATGCGACGACCGAGCGAGCGTTCGGCTGGATTGCTTCGCTGCGCTCGCAATGACCACGACTTTGCAGGCGACCGAGTAGGATGCTTCAAGGCAGGGTCTGCCTGCACCGAATCATCTCACGTGCTCGCCTGTTCAAGCTGGGCGGTGGACGCCGCGTCCAGCTTGATCTCCGGAGCTTTCACCAGTTCGATCAACTGCTCGGGGCTGGTCGCGCTGGCGATCGGCGCGGTGATGGCGGGGCGGTGGGCCAGCCATGCCAGCGCGACCTGGGCCGGCCGGAGCCGAAGCCGCGCCGCCACGTCGTCCAGCGCCGCCAGGATGCGCAGCCCGCGATCGTCGAGATATTTCCCGGCGCCCGCTCCACGTGCCCGGCCGGCCAGATCCGCTTGCGTCCGATACTTTCCGGTCAGAAAGCCGCTCGCCAGCGAATAATAGGGGATCACCCCGATCTGTTCGCGCAGGCAGAGCGGCGCCAGTTCATCCTCGAAGCCCGACCGATCGGCGAGGTTGTAGAGGGGTTGCAGCGTCTCGTAGCGCGGCAACCCGAGCCGGCGGCTGGTCTCCAGCGCCTCGGTCAGGCGCGCGGCAGTGAAGTTGGACGCGCCGATCGCCCGCACCTTCCCCTGCTCGATCAGGCGCTGGTAGCCCTCCAGGACCTCCTGCATCGCCGTGTCGGGATCGTCGCGGTGCGACTGGTAGAGGTCGATATGGTCGGTCCGCAGCCGGCGCAGCGAATCCTCGACCGCGCGCATCATGTAGGCTGGGGCGAGGCCTTTCCGGCCGTCGCCCATGTCGCTGCCGAGCTTGGTGGCGATGACCACCTTGTCGCGCCCGCCACGTTCCTTCAGCCAGTTGCCGATGATCGTCTCGGACTCGCCGCCGTGGTGGCCTTGCACCCAGCGCGAATAGACATCGGCGGTGTCGATCAGATTGAAGCCGGCGGCGACGAACGCGTCGAGCAGACGAAACGACATCGCCTGGTCCGCCGTCCATCCGAATACATTGCCGCCAAACGCGAGCGGGGCGACCTTGATCCCCGACCGCCCGAGTTGTCGCATCTCCATGCGCCGATCTCCTTCCTTGATCGGGAAGGCTTTACATGGGTGCGAGCGAAAGCGCCATTTGCCGGTGCGCCTCGTCCTCGAAATGCGACAGGGTGACGCCGAGCAGACGGATGCCGCGCGGGGGTGGGAAGAGAGGGCGCAGGAGATCGAGGCTGATCTCCTCGATGGTCGCACGCGAGGCGATCGGCTCGAGGCAGGAGCGGGCGCGGGTGACGATCCGGAAATCGGCGTATTTGACCTTGACCGTCACGGTCCGCGCCGGCTTGGCGCCCCGGTCGTAGGCGGCCCAAACGCTGGCGAACACCGGCGCCAGCGCCGGCGCGATATCGGCCCATTCGACCAGGTCGCGCGCGAAGGTCGTCTCGGAGCCGAGCGATTTGCGTTCACGATCCGCCGACACCGGACGATGATCCTCGGCGCGGGCAAGCCCGTGGTAATAGGCGCCGGCCTTGCCGAAATGCGCGGTCAGGAACGCGGGCGCACAGGCGCGGAGGTCGAGGCCCGTGCGGATGCCGAGCGCCGCCATCCGCGCCGCCGTCTTCGGGCCGACGCCGTTGAAGCGCCCGACCGGAAGCTGCTCCACGAACGACGGTCCCATGCGCGGCGTGATGACGAACAGGCCGTCGGGCTTGCGATGATCGGATGCCAGTTTCGCGAGGAACTTGTTGTAGGAGACGCCGGCTGAGGCGGTCAGCCCGGTCTCGGCGCGGATGCGCGCCCTGATCTCCTGGGCGATCGCCGTCGCCGAGCCGCGATCGAGGAGCGGCGCCGTCACGTCGAGATACGCCTCGTCGAGCGACAGCGGCTGAATGAGCGTCGTGTAGCAGGCGAGGATTGCGTGGACCTGCCGCGACACCGCCTTGTAGACGTCGAAGCGCGGCGGCACGAACACCAGCCCGGGGCATTTGCGACGGGCGGTGACCGAGGCCATCGCCGAGTGGACGCCGAATTTCCGGGCCTCGTAGCTCGCCGCCGCGACCACCCCGCGCTCGCGCGCGCCGCCGACGGCGAGCGGGATGCCGCGCAGCGCCGGGTCGTCACGCTGTTCGACGGACGCATAGAACGCGTCCATGTCGACGTGAATGATGCGGCGGGGATTCGCCGCGGATTCGGAATCGTCCGGCATGGCGGGGTGAGGATAGCATCCCGAACGGCGATACGGATGTGTACGCGGATCCGGGTCAGAACCGGCGTTCGAACACCGTCACCACGTCACCCGGCGCGAGTTCGGTCTGCCGCGCGGCGCGACCCTCGACCGCCGTGCCGCCGTCGCCGCGCACCACGCCGGCGTAACCCTCGACCGCCCGATAGGTGAACCCGCCGGCGAGCGCCACGGCGGCGAGCACCGTCATGCCGGGCTGGTAGGCGAACTGGCCCGGCTTGTTGACCTCGCCCAGCACGAAGATCGGGCGGTATCCCGTGACCTCGACCGACACCGAGGGATCGCGCTCCAGCCCGGCGTGGACCAGCGCGCGCGCGACGGCAGCCTCCAGGCCGGCCGGGCGCAGGCCCGCCGCCGGCACGCTGCCGAGCATGGGCAGCGCGAGGCGCCCGCTGTCGCCGACCCGGAATTCCCCGGTCAGCGCCTCGTCGCCGACGGTGATGATGCGGACCTGATCGCCCGGCCCGAGGCGGTAGCCCGTCCCGGCGGTGGCGCGGAGCGGCGGCAGATCGCCCCCGGGCGCACAGGCGGCGAGGCCAAGGGCAAGGGCAAGCACCAAAAGGGGAGTGCGACCGTATGGCATACGACCATCCTCGGGCGGATTCGTATCCGTTCGGTTAACGCGCGCCCCTAAAGCTCTATCATCCCCTGCTTCAGTCCCTTGACGATGGCCTCCGCCCGGCTGGTGGCGCCGATTTTCTGAAACAGCGCCTCCAGGTGGAACTTCACGGTGTGGACCGAGATGCCGAGCCGGCGGGCGATCGCCTTGTTGCTGAGCCCGAGGCCGACCGCGCCCAGGACCTCCGCCTCCCGCGCGGTCAACGCCGGGGCGTCGTCGGCACCGCGAAAGCCGGGTGCCGGCAGGCTCGCCGGCAGGCGAACGAGCAGCCCCGCCGCCGCCGCGCGCAACGCCGCCTCGATCTGGCAGGGCCGCGCCGTCCGGGGAAGCACGCCGGCCACATCGGGGGGCGCCGCCGCATCCGTCAGCGCGACCACGGGCGCCTCGGCCTCCCCCGGCCAGGGTCCGTCATCGCACAGCACGACGTCCGGCGCCTCGCCGTTTAGCACGAACCCGGCACGCTCCAGCATCGCGACCAGCCCGTCCCGCCGGATCGGGTCGCTGGCGTGCAGCCGGACGCGCACGGTCATGCAGGGCGGGCGGCGACGGTCACGGTGACGGTCACCGGGGCGCCGGCGCGCAGCAGCGTCACCGCGGCCGGCTGGCCGACGCGGTCCGGCCCGAGCCTAGCGGCCAGCGCGCGCGCATCCATCGCCGCGATGCCGTCCACGTCGAGCAGGATGTCGCCGGGCAGCACGCCGGCCTGCTCGGCCGGGCTGCCGGCGGCCAGGTTCATCACCATCATGCCGGTTTCCCGCCCCGCCGCCGCGCGCAACGCCTGGGGGATGCCGACCTTGTGCAGCCCGGCGCCGAGCCAGCCGCGCGCGATGCGACCGGCGGCGAGCAATGGGTCGAGCACCCGCTCGATCGTCGCGGTCGGGATCACCAGCGTCCGCCGGCGTGGACCGGCGGTGGACATCCCGAGCAGCCGGCCCGTCGCGTCGAGCACGGGACCGCCTTCGTCGGCGCCGAGGCGGCCATCGAGGCGCAGCATCGCGTCGATCCGTCCGCCCGCCATGCTGTCCCAGGCCGGCCCGGTGGCGTGAACCATCGCGAGGCGCGCGGTCGGCGCCCCGGCCCGGTCGGCGCCGATCATCAACGCCAACTCCCCGACACGCGGGGCCGGCGCGGCGGCGGGAAGCGTCGCCCCTTGGCGCGCCTCACCCAGCCGCAGCACGGCGACGTTGGTGCCCGGGTCACGACCGGCCAGACGGGCCTTCAGTTCCACGCCCTGATGGACGACGGTTAGCTCCGCCTGGTCGCCTAGAACCTGCTCGGAGGTCACCACGACGTCCGGCCGCCAGAGAATGCCGGTGCGCGCCCGGTGGTCCACGCGGATGGCGACGACACACGGCGCGGCCGCGGCGACCCGGTCGGCGGTGGCGTTCGAGAGTTGGTCGAGATTGTCGATCATCGAGCTGGCGGTCATCGGTCTGATCCCTTTTATCGCCGCCCGAACATAGGTGGCGGTCCCGGCGCGCGGGATCGGCCAGATGGCCGGGTCCGGCCATTAGCGATGCGTTAGCGATCCCGCGCGATGATGCTGGGTCCGCTCCGGACAAAATGATCGGGGCGTCTCGTGGGGGCGTCATGCTGGAGACTTCCGCCGGACCGGCGCCGACGCCGCCGCCGCGTCGGCGCGATGCAGCCGAGCGGCCCGGCCCATTGCCCAGCGGGCTATCGGGCCAGGCGGCCGTCGCGATCGCGCGCCGGCGGCTGCTGCCGCTGCTGGCCTGCGCCATCGCCATTCCCGCGCTCGCGGCGGTCGCGCTGCACCAGAGCACGCCGCGGTTCACCGCGATCGGGACGGTCGTCTACGAACCCAACGAGTACAAGCCGCGCGAGCTGCAAAGCATCCTGCGCGTCGATCCGACGACGGCGGCGACGATGGCGAGCGAGGCGGAGGTACTGGGCGGCCTGCAAAGCATCGAGCGCGTGGCCACGCAGCTCGACCTGTTCGCCAAGCCGGCGTTCAACCCGGCGCTGCGCCCGCCGTCCCTGTTCGCGCGGGTCGCATCCTGGACGCGGGCGCGCCTCGGCCTGCCCGAGCCGCCGGCGCCGGATCCGGCCGGGGAGCCCGCGCGCAACGCCGTCCTGCTGGGCGTCCAGCAGGCGCTCCAGGTCCGTGCGATGGGCACCTCGCAGGTGCTGGAAGTGTCGTTCACCGCCGATGACACGGTGCTCGCCGCGGCGATCGTGAACCGGCTGATCGACGTGTATATACGCGACGAACTGGCCGCGAAGTTCCGCGCCGTCCGCCGCGCGCAGGACTGGCTGGAGAGCCGCGCGGCGGAGCTGCGCCTGGAGGTTCGGAAGGGCGAGGACAAGGTCGCGGCCTACCGCGCGCGCGAAGGCATGGTGCGCGGGATGCACGCCGGGCTGGATGCCGAGCAGATGAGCACCCAGACGGAGAATCTGGCGCGCGCGCGCAGCGATCTGGCGCAGGCCGAGGGCCGGCAGGACGCGGCCCGCAACGGCGCCGGGGCGTCCGCCCAGGCGGCGGTCGCACCGAGCGTCGTGGACGCGCAGCAGCAGGTCGACATGCTGACCGCCCAGCTCCAGACGTTGCTGGCCCGGCTCGGGCCGAACCATCCCGACGTGCGCGCCGCGCAGCGTCAGATCGAGGAGGCGCGCCGGGCGGCCGTCGCCGCGCGGGCGCGCGTGGTCGGCGCCACCGACGCCGAGGTCCGGGCCGCGCGGGCGCGCGTCGCGACCCTCGAGCAGGAGCTGGGGCAGGCACGCTCGCAGTCGGAGAACCAGGGGGAGGCGCAGATTCCGCTGCGCGAGATGGAGCGTGACCTCGACGCCTCCCGCACGCTCCTGCAATCGGTGCTCGACCGCTTGCAAGAGACGCACCAGCAAGCGGCGGTCGAGAGCGCGGACGCCCAGGCGCTGTCCCTCGCCCTGCCGCCGCCCGAGCCGAGCTTCCCACGCACCCGTCCGACGCTTGCCGCCGCCGCGGTCTTCGGGCTGCTGTTCGGCGCGCTCGTCGCCTACCTGATGGAACTCGCGGACACGACGCTGAAGAATGGCGAGGACGTGCGGGAGTTTCTCGGCGTGCCGTGCCTCGCGCTGATCCCGCGCGTCGGCAAGCGGGCGCTGCGCTGGATGCGGATCGGCGAATATCCGGCCCACAAGCCGATGACGCCGTTCGCCGAGCAGGTGCGCGCCCTTCGCGCCGGCCTGTGGCTCGGGCGCGAACGCCCCCGCACCATCGCGATCGCCGCCGCTCGTCCCGCCGAAGGGAAGACCACGGTGACCCTGGCGCTCGGGCGTTCGGCGGCGCTGAGCGGGGAGCGCGTGGTGGCGATCGATTGCGACCTGCGCCGCCCCTCCTTCGCGCGCCTGATGGGCGGGACGGATGCCGATCCGGGTCTTGCCGACATCCTGCGCGGCGCCGCCCGGCTGGAGGACGTGCTTCGCAAGGATCACCTGACCGACATGGCCTACATCCCGGCCGGGCGGGCCGGGCCGGAGACGCTGGGGTTGTTCATGTCGGAGGGCATGGGCCGGCTGCTGCAAACGCTGCGCGCCGAGTACGATTTCGTGCTGATGGACGCCCCGCCGGCGCACGCGATGACCGACACGCGGGTCATCGCGCAGATCGCCGACGCCACCCTGCTGTGCGTACGCTGGCGCGCCACGCCGCGCGCGGTGGTGCGCAACGCGATGGAGCTGCTGGAGACGGCCGGGGCGTCGGTCGCCGGGGTCGCGCTGACGCGGGTGGACGCGCGCGTGCACCGCCGCTCCGGCGCCGCCGATGCCGAGGCGTGCCACCCGCGCTATCGCCGTTACTACCAGCATTGAGATGAGGGATTTGTCGCCGGGTGAACCCCTCCCCCAACCCCTCCCGCAAGGGGAGGGGAGCAGTAAGAGACGCGGCGCGTTCCTCTCTCCCATCCTCCTCGCCGCCGCCCTGCTGGTGTGGCCGGCTATCCTGAACGGATACCCGCTGGTGTTCTCCGACAGCGGCACGTACTTGTCGCAGGCGCTGAACCATTATCTCGGCTGGGACCGCCCGGTCTTTTACAGCTTCTTCCTGCTGCCGCTGCACATGGGCCTGACCACCTGGCCGGTCGTCGCCGTGCAGTCGCTGATCGCCGCCTGGGTGCTGTCCATCGTCTGCCGGACGCTGCTGCCGGCGCGCCCGCGATGGTGGCTGGTGGCGCCGATGCTCGGGCTTTCCGTCGCGTCGTCGCTGCCGTGGCTCGCCGCCCAGCTCATGCCGGACCTGTTCACCGGGCTGCTGGTTCTGGCGCTCGTGCTGCTTATCCTGGTGCCGGAACGGCTCGGCGCGGATGCGCTCCCGCTCACGATCCTGGCCACCTTCGCGATCACCGCGCATCTGTCGCATCTGCCGCTGGCGCTGGCGGTGATCGCCGTCGTGCTGCCGTTGCGGCGCCGGCTTGGCGCCAACGCGCCGCTGGACGGGCGCGCGGTCGGTCGCGTCCTCGGCGCGCCGCTGGCGGCGGTGGTGGCGCTGGTCGGGGTGAACCTGATCGGCCACGGAACGCCGGCACTGGCGCCTTACGGCAACGTCTTCCTGCTCGCCCGGGTGATCTATGACGGGCCGGGGCGCGATGTGCTGGCCCACTCCTGCCCGCAGGCCGGCTGGCGCCTTTGCGCCGCCAATGACCGGCTGCCGGCGACCGCCGACGATTTCCTGTGGAGCCCGGACAGCCCGCTGAACGCGGCCGGCGGCGCACGGCGAATGAGCGCCGAAGCCAGCCGCATCGTCGCCGCCGCGATTCGTGCCGAGCCGGGCGCCGAGCTGACGGCCGCCCTGGACAACACGATGCGCCAACTGGTGACGTTCGGCAGCGGCGACGGGCTGCACGCCTGGCCAACCACCGTCACGCCGTGGATCAGGCGGGACTTCCCACGCTTCGAGCAGGCCGCCTATGCGGCGTCGCGGCAGAGCGTCGGGCGGGCGTTGCTGCCCTCCTGGCTCGGCGTCCTGCACGTCGCGGCCGGGGTCGCGGGTATCGGCGTCTCGCTTGCCGTCCTGCCGGGGCTGCTGGCCCGGCGCAACGTGCTGGCCGGCGTCATCGTCGCGGTGCTGGCCGCGTTGCTGGCCAACGCCGCCGTCACCGGGGCGCTCTCGGGGCCGCACGGCCGCTATCAAAGCCGGGTGATGTGGCTGCCGGTCCTGACCATGATCCTCGCCGCCGCCGCCGATCGCCGGCAACACACGGCCTGGGTTCCGTCCGCCGGGCCCGCACTGATCCCCCACGCCGGCCGGGTGACTTGATCCGCACGCGCGGCGTCGTCTGGTCGGGCGTCGAGGCGCTGGTTTCCGGCGCGTTCTCCCTCGTGTCGGTGTTCCTGGTCGCCCGCCTCGTCGGGCCGGCCGAGATGGGTGTCGGCGCCGCGGCGGCCTCCGTGCATATCTTGCTGTGGGTCGGGGTCAGCGCGCTGTTCGCCGATGCGATCGTGCAGCGCGCCACCCTGAGCGACGCCGACCTGTCGAGCGCCATGTGGGCCTCGACGCTCGTCGGCGTGGCCGCCGGGCTGATGCAGTTCGGCGCCGGCTGGCCGCTGCGCGCCGTGCTCGGCGATGGGCGGCTCGGCGCGATGGCGATGCTGCTCGCGCTGCCGCTGCCGCTCGTCGGCGCGGCCGGGGCGGTGCAAGGCCGGTTGACCCGGGAGCGCGACTATCGGCTGCTCGCCTTCCGTGCCATCGCCGGGCAAGGCGCGGGAACGCTGGTCGGCATCTGGATCGCGCTCGCCGGCGGGGGCGCCTGGGCAGTGGTGGCGCAGCAGGCCATGACCTCGGCGGTCGGGGCGATCGCGTTGCTGATCGGCGCGCGCTGGCGCCCGCGCCTGGTGTGGCACTGGCAGCCGATCCGGGAATTGTTGCGCCTCGGGGTGCCGCTGACGGCGAGCACGCTGGTCCTGCACGGCCGTTACCGGGTCTTCGCGCTGCTGATCGGGGGCATCGCCGGCCCCGCCGCGCTGGGCGAGGTCCACATGGCGTTCCGCCTTGTGGATACGATCCGCGAGTTGGCATCGACCGCGATGTGGCGGCTGATGCTGCCCTCGATGGCGGAGTGCCAACGGGATCTGCCGGCGCTGCGCCACGCCATCGATCAGGCGCTGCGGCTGATCGGGCTGACCCTGTTTCCGATGTGCGCGGCCATGCTGGTCAGCGTCGGGCCGCTGACGCGGCTGCTGCTCGGCCCGGTCTGGGCGCAGTCGGGCGTCGCGGCGCTGCCGTTGGTCGGCCTCGCCGGATGGCTGTTCCTGATGTTCCCGGCGAGCGTCGCCACCGTCGCGCGGGGCGCCCCGCAGTACGGTTTGCGGGCGAACCTCGCGAGTTGCACGGCGATGGTCGCGGGCGTTCTGCTGCTCCGCCCCACCAGCCCGATCGCGGCGGTATGGGTCTGGGTCGGGGCGCAACTGCTCGTCGCGCCCTACCTATTGGCGGCCGCCGCGCATGTGCTGCACGCGCCGATCGCGCGCTCGGTGCGGGCGGGGATACCGGCGATGGCCGCGACCGCGTTGGCCGCATTGGTCGCGATGCTGCTGCCCCATCTGGCGGGCGTCGCGGCCGCTCCGGCGACGATCGTCGCGCGCGGGGCGGTGGCGCTGCTGGTCCTCGGCGCCTGTTACGCGCTCAGGCGCGCGCCACCTGGATCGCCTGCCAGACCTTGAGCGCGGTTGCCGGCATGTCGATGTGGGTGATGCCGTATTCGGACAGGGCATCGACCAACGCGTTCATCACCGACGGCAGCGCCCCGGCGCAGCCGGCCTCCCCGCAGCCCTTGGCGCCGAGCACGTTGGTCTTGCACAACACCGGATGGCTGGCGAACCGCATTTGGGGGATTTCGACCGCGCGCGGCAGGGCGTAGTCCATGAATGAGCCGCTCAGCGGCTGGCCCTGCTCGTCGTAGACCACCTGCTCATAGAGGGCCTGGCCGATCCCCTGCACCACCCCGCCATGCGCCTGACCCTCGACGAGGAGCGGGTTCACGATCGTGCCGAAATCGTTGACCATCGTGTAGCGCACCACCTGGGTCACGCCGGTGTCGGGATCGACCTCGACCTCGGCGACGTGGCAGCCGTTGGGGAACGAGAAGGGCGGGCTTTTAGCCACGTGGCGCACCGAGAGGGTGCGCGGCGCGTCCGCCGGCAGGTCGGTGCCCTGCTTGAGGCGCTCCTCCAGGTCCATGATCCCGATCGTCCGGTCGGTGCCGGCGATGCGGAAGCGCCCGCCGGCGGCGGTGACCTCGAATTCGATGTCCCCCTCGGCGGCCTCCAGCACATGCGCGGCGAGCTTGCGGCCGTTCTCGATCACCAGGTCGGACGCCTCCATGATCGCCGTCCCGCTGGCCATCAGCGATTTCGAGCCGCCGGTCCCGCCACCGGCCAGCAACTCGTCGCTGTCGCCTTGCAGGAGCCTGATCCGCTCGAAGGGGATGCCGAGCCGGGCCGCGAGTATCTGGGCGAACGGCGTCGAGTGGCCCTGGCCGTA
>JBDTFI010000130.1:0-3304 GCA_039938035.1 Acetobacteraceae bacterium
CGTAGTTCGCCCGTAGCGCATACCACGGGTATTTCGAGTAGCCGCCTGGCCGCTCGGCATCGAGGGTGACGCCGATCAAGGGGCGTCTGGCGCGATTGTTCATGCGCGCTTGCTAGACCCGGGCGGCATGGACGGGCAAGGTTGCGCATGTCGCCGATGGAGATCGCGCTCGTCGAGGCCCGCGCTGCCGCCGCTCGCGGGGAGGTGCCGGTGGGCGCCGTGGTGCTCGGCCCCCATGGGGCGGTGCTGAGCCGTGCGGGCAACGAAATGGAGGCGCGCGCCGATGTGTCGGCGCATGCCGAAATGTTGGCGCTGCGTCAGGCCGCCGCCGCCCTGGGCGCGCCGCGTCTGATTGACTGCGAGCTGGTCGTCACGCTGGAGCCGTGTCCGATGTGCGCGCACGCCGCTAGTTTGTTTCGCATCCATCGATTGGTGTTCGGTGCCTACGATCCGAAGGGCGGCGGCGTGGAGCACGGGGCGAGGGTGTTCGATGCCGCCTCCTGCCACCATCGGCCGAAGGTGGTCGGCGGCGTGCGCGAAAGCGAGGCGGCTTCTTTGTTGCGCGCGTTCTTCGCGGGCCTGCGGCCCTGACGTCAGGATTGCAGCTTGCGTCCGCCGAACACCAGGTCCCGGCAGAGCGCGAAGTCCCGCTCGGCGATCTCATAGGATTCCAGCCGATCGCCGTCCCGCGCTGGTCCGATGATATATCCGGTGGGCTGGCGAAGCGCGTACCCGATCGAGGATTGCAGGAAACCGGCAATCGGCGAGCCCGACCCGCGCAACGCGCAGACGATGGTTCCGGGCGGCGAGACGATGGCCGCGTGCAGCGCCGAGCCGTACTCGCCCATGATATGGGTGGCGCCTTGAAACAGACGGATCTGGTCGAGCAGCGGCAAGTGTTCCGGATGCACGACGGAGAACCCGACCTCTTGTGCGAGCTGTTCGATACGCTCCCTGTTCAGCAGCCGCCGCACCTGCCGCCCGGAACGCGCACGCGAAATGTACAGGCGCCGAGCGAGGGCTGACGGCGGGCCCACGCCGTGCCGGTCATTGATTCGGCGTCCCAGGAACGTGGCCGCGTCGGCGAAGGGCTGTGCCGCGCGCGAGTTGGTCCGAACCATCGTCGGGATCAGCAATTCGTCGGCCAGCACGGTTTCGAACAGAGGATCGTAAAGGATCAACTGATCTTCTCCGATGCCGAGAAGGTGGAGTAACGCCAGGCCGAACGCCGGCGTATCGGCGGGCAGCGCATAACGGAGCGTCTCGATGTCGTAGCCCGCAGCATGGAGGACGTAGAGCTTGGGAAGAAAGTCGACGAGCCAATGGCCATAGATCTCGAGGCCAGGGCCCAGCAGCATGACGCATCGGCCTGGTTCGATACGGGTCCGGCGGCTGAACCGCGTGAGGTCGAGGGAGGTGACGAGAGGCGCGAGGACGCCGGAGCTGAGGTGGAGCTGGTCGCAAGCAAAGATGGTCTCTCCCTGGGACAGCAGGAAATGCCCGGACAGCGTTATGGCCTTGGCCACGAACAGGCCGGTCCCGAGGACCAGGACTTCATGGTAGTAGCGGCTCGCCAGATCGCTGGCGAACGGCCCGAACGTGAAGCGAGGAGGCACCGGCAGACTGTCGGCGCGATCGCTGAGCGGGATGTAGGTGATGGTGGACCCGGCCTGCGCGGCGGCCTCTTGCAGGTTGCGGAAGGAGGCGGCGGTCGTCATCGCGTGGCTATCAGTCTCCGCGTTCACATCTGGTATAACGTTGACGGCGGTCAGGATCGCGGTCGACGAAGAACCACCACATCTTGGTACGCGTGACCACTACGGACTACGTCCACGACCTCGAAAACCGCCCCCATTCGCGCTGGACGTAGTCCGATGTGACAAAGGCCGTCGCATTATAGTTCTCTCGACCTGTGTCCCACTAGAACACTGTCTTGGGGCGCGGCAGGTTACTGGCAAACAGTGACTCCGAAATCGAGTAATCAGTAATTCGATCACGCAACGGCATCAGCTGATCGCGAATCCAGCTCTGTCTGTATAAATTCCAAATGTGCTCTGTTTGTACGGTCAGATAGGCGAGACCGCCAGGGCGTAGAACTCGCCGCAACTCGGACAGCCAGGAGAACTCGAAGTCGCCAATGTGAGTGAACACCGAGAAAGCTGACACAGCGTCGAGGGTCTTCGAGCGGCAGACTAGAGCGCTGAGTCTGGATCCCCCCAGGCGAATGGTGCTTTCATGTACTACCTTCGGGGCACTGGGCAAGCTCGACCTCACTGCGCCCCGATGTCCCGCCGCCAGAACCCATCCGGGAACGCCACCGCCTCCACCCCGGCGTACGCCGCCTCCCGCGCCGCCGCGACCGAGGCGGCCGTCGCGCACACCGTCAGCACCCGCCCCCCGGCGGCGACCAGCCCTCCCGCGGGGTCGCGCGCCGTGGCGGCGTGGAAGACCCGAACTCCCGGAACCGAGGCCGCTCGCTCCAGCCCGGCGATCGCCCCGCCCCGCCGAGGCGCCTCCGGGTATCCGCGCGCGGCCAGCACGACCGCGACTGAGGCGTCCGTCTCCCATCGCAGGTCGAAATCCCCCAGCTCGCCGTCGCACGCCGCTTGCAGGGCCGGCAGGAGGTCGGAGCGCAGGCGCGGCATCAGCGCCTGGCACTCGGGATCGCCGAAGCGGGCGTTGAACTCGATCACCACCATCCCGTCCGCCGTGTGCATCAGCCCGGCGAACAGCATGCCGCGGAACGGGCAGCCGAGCCGGACCATCTCGGCGAGCGCCGGGGCGATGATGCCTTCCATCACCGCCTTCTCCAGTTCGGGCGTCATCCCGGACCAAGGGGAGATCGCGCCCATGCCGCCGGTGTTGGGTCCCCGGTCGCAATCGCCCACCCGCTTGTAATCGCGCGCCGAGCCGAGCGGGATGGCGTGGGCGCCGTCGCACAGGGCGAAGAACGACATCTCCTCACCCGTCAGGCACTCCTCGATCACCACCGTCGCGCCAGCCTCGCCCAGCGTGCGATCGACCATCATCGACGCGATGGCGCCGAGCGCTTCGTCCTCCGTCGCGGCGACCACGACGCCCTTGCCGGCGGCGAGGCCGTCGGCCTTCACGACGATCGGGGCGCCGCGGCGGCGGACGAATGCGCGTGCGGCCTCGGGGTCGTCGAACCGCTCCCAGCGCGCCGTCGGGATGCCGGCCGCGTCGCACAGCTCCTTGGCGAACGCCTTGCTCCCCTCCAGCCGCGCCGCCGCCTTGGTCGGGCCACAGCAGGCGATCACGGCTTCGTCGAGCGCGTCGGCGAGGC
>JBDTFI010000131.1:0-8486 GCA_039938035.1 Acetobacteraceae bacterium
CGCTATGCGGAACTGCTGGCCGACTACCGCAAGGCGGTCGTGCAGGCGTTCACCGACGTCGACGATGCGCTGACCGCGTGGCGCTACACCACCGAGCAAGAAGCGTTGCAAAGCGAGGCAGTGGCGACCGCCCGCCAGGCCGAAGCGGCGGCCAGCGCGCAGATCGCCGCCGGGACGGCGGACGTAACGACCCTGCTCACCACCGAGACGGCCCTGTTCACCGCCGAGAACACGCTCGTGCAGGTCCGCCTCGCGCGTTTTCTCGCCTTACTTGATCTCTACAAGGCGCTTGGCGGCGGATGGGTCATGCCGGCCGGATCGATTGAAAGCACCTTCCCCGGCCTCGATCCGGGTATCCTGAAGGGCGGCCTGGCGCTGCCAATCCCGGGGATCGTTGAATGACTTGCCGCCCGAGTTGTATCTCCCGATATCGAAGCGCCCGGACGGAGGCGGCCTGAAGCATGGACATCGGCTCGCGCGACAACCTCACGCTCGCCCCGCCGCCGCGCACGCGCCGGGGCCGGGCGCTGACGTGGTTGGTGACGGCGCTGCTGCTGGCGGGCATCGGCGCGGCGATCTGGCTGTGGCCGGCAAGCAAGCCGGCGCCCAACGCGGCCAGCCGGGCAGCGAACGCCCCCGTCCCGGTGCTGGTCTCAACCGCCGTGCAGGGCGACGTGCCGATCTGGCTCGATGCGCTGGGGACGGTGCAGGCGTTCAACACCGTCACCATCAAGCCGATGGTCGACGGCAAGCTACTGGAGGTCGATTTCCAAGAAGGTCAGGAAGTCAGGAAGGATCAGGTACTGGCGCGCATCGACCCGCGCACCTATCAGGCGGCGCTCGATCAGGCGACCGCGAAGAAGGCCCAGGACGAGGCGCTGCTGGCGAACGCGCGGGTCGACCTCGTGCGGTACGACAAGCTGGTGCAGAACAAGTACACCACCGGACAGACGGCGGACACCCAGAAATCCCTGGTGGCCCAGCTCACCGCGCAGGTCCAGGGCGATCAGGCGGCCATCGACACCGCCCGCACGATGCTGAGCTTCACCACCATCACCGCCCCGATCACCGGACGGGCGGGCATCCGCGCCGTCGATGCCGGCAACATCGTCCACGCCGCCGATGCGACCGGCCTGGTGGTGCTGACCCAGCTGCAGCCGATCTCGGTGCTGTTCAACCTGCCGCAGCAGGATCTGGCGCAGGTCGCCGCGGCGATGAAAGGCCCGACTCCGGCGCCCGTGGTGGCGATGAACGAAGCGGGGCCGGCCTCCGGCAAGGTGCTCGATCGGGGAACGCTGGCGGTGCTCGACAATCAGGTCGACCCGACCACCGGGACGATCAAGCTGAAGGCGACGTTCCCCAACCCCGGCGAGACACTATGGCCGGGCGGGTTCGTGCGGGTTCGGGTGCAGGTGGCGATTGTGCATGACGCGGTGACGGTGCCGCCCGCGGCCGTGCAGCGCGGGCCAAGCGGCGATTACGTCTATATCGTCAAACCCGACAACACGGTGTCACGCCAGGCGGTGACGGTCGGGCATCAGGATGCCGACGCGACCATCCTGAGCGCCGGCGTGCAGCCGGGCCAGGAGGTCGTGACCGACGGCGCCTCGCGTCTGTCGGACGGCAAGAAGGTGACGATCGCACCGGCGGCGGGCCAGCCGGCGCCACCACCGGCGGCGGCCGCTACCGACAAAGCCGCCCCTGACAAACCTCGGCGGAAACACGCGTCGTGAACCTCTCGGCGCCGTTCATCTCGCGCCCGATCGCGACCTGGCTGCTCGCCATCGCCATCCTGCTGGCAGGCGCCCTGGGCTACCGAGACCTGCCCGTCTCGGCGCTGCCGCAGGTGGATTTCCCGACGATCGAGGTGACGACGCAGCTACCCGGCGCCGGCCCGGACACTGTCTCGACGCTGATCACCGCATCGCTGGAGCGTCAGTTCGGCCAGATCCCCGGCATCGCGACCATGACCTCGGAAAGCGCCGAGGGCATCAGCCAGATCACGTTGCAGTTCGAGCTGAGCCGCAGCCTGGATGCGGCGGCGCAGGACGTGCAGGCGGCAATCAATGCCGCGGCCGGGACGCTGCCGGTCTCCCTGCCCTACCCGCCCGTCTACTCCAAGGTAAACCCGGCCGACGCGCCGGTGCTGACGCTCGCGCTGACATCGGATTCGCTGCCGATCGCGCAGCTGGGCGATGCGGCCGACACGATCCTGCAACCGAAGCTCGCGCAGATCGACGGCGTCGGGAAGGTGACGGTCGAGGGCGGGATTCGCCCGGCGGTTCGAGTGCGCGTCGATCCGGCGCGCCTGGCCGCCTATGGGCTCGGGATGGAGGACGTCCGCGCCGCCGTCTCCGCGGCCAACACCAACGGCGCCAAGGGTGGCTTCGACGGACCACGCCAGGCGGTGTCGGTCGGCGCCAACGATCAGCTGATGTCCGCCGATCAGTACCGCGACCTCATCATCGCGTGGCGGAACGCCGCACCGGTGCGGCTGTCGGCGGTGGGGTCGATCATCGACGGGGTGGAAAACGACCGGGTGGGCGCGTGGTATTTCCATGACGGGCGCCAGGAGCCCGCGGTGGTGCTCGACATCCAGCGCCAGCCCGGCGCGAACATCGTGCAGACGGTCGACCGCCTCAAAGCGGCGCTGCCGATGCTGGAGCACGCGATGCCGGCGGGAATCCACCTGAGCATCGTCACTGACCGCACGTTGAGCATCCGCGCCTCGGTGCGCGAGGTGCAGATCACCCTGATCCTGGCGATCGTACTCGTGGTCCTGGTGATCTTCGCGTTCCTGCGCTCGGTGCGCGCGACGTTCATCCCGGCGATCGCGCTGCCCCTGTCGCTGGTCGGCACGTTCGGGGTGATGGATCTGCTTGGATACAGCCTCGACAATCTGTCGCTGATGGCCTTGGTCGTCGCGACCGGCTTCGTGGTCGATGATGCGATCGTCATGATCGAGAACGTCGTCCGCTATGTCGAGGCGGGCATGAACCCGATGGCGGCGGCGTTTCGCGGCGCCGGGCAGATCGGGTTCACCATCGTCTCGCTGACGGTGTCGCTGATCGCGGTGTTCATCCCGCTGCTGTTCATGTCCGGCGTGGTCGGCAGGCTGTTTTCCGAGTTCGCCGTCACGCTGTCGATCGCCGTCATCGTGTCGGCCATCGTGTCGCTGACGTTGACGCCCATGCTGTGCGGGCGGCTCCTGCGTTCCACCGACGAGGCCCCGCCCGGGCGGATCTCGCGCGGGCTGGAGGCGGGGTTCGAGGCGATGCTGGGGGGCTATCGGCGAACGCTCGGCTGGGCGTTGACGCGCCAGACCCTGATCCTGCTCGTCGCGATCGCCACGCTGGGTGGCACGATCCTGCTGTATGCGATCGTGCCCAAGGGATTTCTGCCGCAGCAGGACACCGGCACGATCGTCGCGGTGACCGAAGGCGCGCAAAGCATCTCCATCCCGCGCCTGACCACGTTGCAGAACCAGGCGGCCGAGCGCGTCCTCGGTGATCCGGCGGTCGAGAGCGTCGTGTCCTTCGTCGGCGCGGGCACCATCAACGCGACGCCGAACGCGGGACGCCTGACGATCGCGCTCAAGCCGCTCGGCCAGCGCGACGGCGTGGCGACGGTGGTCGACCGGTTGCGTTCCGAGGTCGACGCGGTCCCCGGTCTGACCGCGTGGTTCCAGCCGGTGCAGGACGTCACCCTCGGTTCGCGCGTGAGCCGCACGGCTTACCAATACACCCTGGTCGATACCGATCAGGCCGAGCTGGCGACGTGGACGCCACGCCTGCTCGCCGCGATGCGCGCCTCACCCGCACTGGAGAATGTCGCCTCCGATCAGCAGAACGAAGGGTTCAAGACCCAGATCACCGTGGACCGTCAGGCGGCGATGCGGCTGGGCGTGACGGTGCAGGCGATCGAGGACACGTTGTACGACGCGTTCGGCCAGCGCCAGATCTCGACCATCTTCGGCCAGGCGAACCAGTATCGGGTGATCCTGGAGACCGGGCCGGCGTGGCAGGCCGATCCGGCGACGTTGGCCCTGTTGCGCGTGCCCGGTGCGAGCGACGCGCAAGTGCCGCTGTCGCAGGTCGCCGCGATCACGAAGACGATTGCACCGCTCGTGGTGACGCACGAGGAGCAATTCCCTTCGGCGACCATCAGCTTCGACACCGCGCCGGGCTACGCGCTTGGCGACGCGATCGACGCGGTACGTCAGGCGGAGGCGGCGATCGGGATGCCGGCGACCATCAGCGGCGATTTCGCCGGCGACGCGGCGGAGTTCCAGCGCTCGCTGGCGGAAGAACCTTGGCTGATCCTTGCTTCGCTGGTGGTGATCTACATCGTGCTGGGTGTGTTGTACGAAAGCTGGATCCATCCGGTGACGATCCTCTCGACGCTGCCCTCGGCCGGCATCGGCGCGTTGCTCGCGTTGCTGGCCACGGGGACCGATCTGTCGTTGGTGTCGCTGGTCGGCATCGTGTTGCTGATGGGGATCGTGAAGAAGAACGCGATCATGATGATCGACTTCGCGCTGGACGCGGAACGCACGCGGGGTTTGCCGCCGCGGGCGGCGATCGAGGAGGCGTGCCTGCTGCGCTTCCGCCCGATCATGATGACGACGATGGCCGCGTTGCTGGGCGCGGTGCCGCTGGTAGCCGAACGCGGGGCCGGGTCGGAGCTGCGTTCGCCATTGGGGATCACCATCATCGGCGGGCTGCTGCTGTCGCAGCTGCTGACGTTGTACACGACGCCGGTAATCTATCTGGCGTTCGAGCGGCTGCGCCTGCGGTTCGGCGGCGCGGCGGTGGTGGCGGCGGAGTGACCCTCACCCGGCGCGCGGAGGGCGCGCCGACCTCTCCCGTGAAGAACGGGAGAGGGGAAGCGATTCTACACCTCTCCCTTCGGGAGAGGTCGGCGCGTCTTCGCGCCGGGTGAGGGCATGAACATCTCCGTCCCCTTCATCGCTCGCCCGGTCGCGACCACGCTGCTCGCCCTCGGCATCCTGCTGTCCGGCATCGTCGCCTACCGCTTCCTGCCCGTCGCCGCACTGCCCAGCGTCGATATCCCGACCATCGTGGTCATGGCCGCCCGCCCCGGCGCGGACCCGGAGACAATGGCGAATTCGGTCGCCGCACCACTGGAGCGCCGGTTGGGCGAGATCCCCGGAGTGACCGAGATCACCTCGACCAACTCGGTCGGCGCGACATCCGTCGTGATACAGTTCGACATCGACCGCGACATCAACGGTGCCGCGCGCGACGTGCAGGCGGCGATCAACGCCGCTTATAGCGATCTGCCGGCGGACCTGCCGACGCGGCCATACTACCGCAAGTTCAATCCGGCCGATGCACCGATCATGACTATCGCGCTGTCGTCGGACACGCTGCCAGTGCGCGATATCTTCGACGCCGCTGACACGACCCTTGGCCAGCGGCTGTCGCAGGTCGACGGGGTGTCGAACGTCACCATCAACGGCGCCGAGAAGCCGGCGGTCCGGATCGATCTCGATCCCACCCGCCTCGCCGCCGCCGGGATGTCGGCGCAGGACGTGACCAACGCGGTGAAGGCGGCCAACGTCACCGAGCCGACGGGCGGGTTCCAGGGCGCGTTGCGGGCCGAAACGATCGGGGTGAACGGGCAGATCACGCGGGCCGCGCAGTACCGCAAGCTGGTGCTGAAGGCGGGCAGCGGCGCGGTGCTTCAACTGTCGGACGTCGCGACCGTGGTCGACGGGGTGGCCAACACCCGCCTTGCCGCCTGGGACGGCAAGCAACCAGCCATCCTGCTGACCATATCGAAATCGGCCGGCGCCAATGTGATCGAGACCGTCGATCGAGTGAACGCGCTGCTGCCGCAGCTCATGTCCTGGATGCCCGCCAACATCAAGTTGACGGTGATCCAGGACCGCACCGCGACCATCCGCGCGAGCGTCGATGACGTGCAGTACACGCTGCTGGTAACGATCACGCTGGTGCTGCTGGTGGTGCTGCTGTTCATGCGCCGGCTGGTGCCGATCGCCGCCGCCGCCGTCACCGTCCCGCTGTCGCTGTGCGGCACGCTCGCCGGCATGTGGTTCCTGGGCTATTCGCTCGATAATTTCTCGTTGATGGCGCTGACCATCTCGGTCGGCTTCGTGGTCGACGACGCCATCGTGATGATCGAGAACATCGTGCGCCATATGGAGCGGGGATCGACGCCGATGCGCGCGGCGATCGAGGGGTCGCGCCAGATCGGCTTCACCGTGGTTTCCATCAGCCTTTCGCTGGTCGCCGTGTTCATCCCGCTGATCTTCATGGGTGGCATCCTCGGCCGGCTGTTCCACGAGTTCGCGATGACGCTGACCATGGCGATCGTCATCTCGGCGGCCGTGTCGCTGACGCTGACGCCGATGATCTGCGGCCGCTGGATGCGCCCGCCGGTGCCGCGCCACGGCGGCTGGGCGCGCCTGGACGGCGGCATCGAGCGCGGACTGGGCGCGGTGCAGCGCTTCTACGCACGCACGCTCGGCTGGTCGCTGCGCCACGGGGGCTTCATGCTGCTGGTGATGCTGGCGACGATCGTGCTCACCGTGCGCCTCTACGGCACCGTGCCGAAGGGGTTCATGCCGATCCAGGACACCGGCAACCTCATGGGCAGCACCGTCGCCTCTCCCGACGTGTCGTTCGCCGCGATGGAGGCGCGCCAGCGCGCCGTGGTCGACGTGCTGCTGGCCGACCCGGCGGTGGAGGCGGTGAGTTCGCGGGTCGGGGTGAACAGTGGCTGGTCCTCGCTCAATCGTGGCTTCGTCTCGATCAGCCTCAAGCCGCTGGCCGAGCGCGGCACCTCGTCGGAAGCGGTGATCGCGCGGCTGCGCCCGAAGCTCGCCCGCCTCGGCGGCATCCAGACGTTCCTTTACTCGGCGCAGGATTTGCGCGGCGGCGGGCGGAGCGGCGGCTCGCAATTCCAGTTCGCGCTGATCAGCCAGGACCTGGGCGCGCTGCGCCAGTGGTCGCGGGCGCTGGAGGACCGGCTGAAGGCGACGCCTGGGATCACGGACGTGACATCGGACCAGGACCGTTCCGGGCCGCAGACGAACGTGGTGATCGACCGCGACGCCGCCGCCCGGCTCGGGGTCAGCGCCTCGGCCATCGACGCGGCGCTGAACAATGCCTTCGCCCAACGCCAGGTCTCGACGATCTACGCGCAGCGCAACCAGTACAAGGTCGTGGTGGAGACCGACCCGAAGCTTCAGACGTCGCCGGTGATGCTCGACCGGGTCTATGTCGGTGCCACCGGCGGCGCGCAGGTGCCGCTGTCGGCGGTGGCACGGTTCGAGCGCGGCGAGGCGCCCCTGGCGGTGCGCCACCAGGGCCAGTTCCCGGCGGCGACACTGAGCTTCAACCTCGGCGAGGGGACGGCGCTGGGTGATGCCGAGAAGCTGGTGACCGACGCTGCCGACGCGCTGCATATGCCGCCCGAGATACGCGCCGAGTTCGCCGGTAACGCCAAATGGCTGCAACAGACGACGGCGACCGCGCCGCTGCTGATCGGGGCGGCGCTGATCTCGATCTACATCGTGCTGGGGGTTCTCTACGAAAGCTGGCTGCACCCGCTGACGATCCTCTCCACTCTACCCTCGGCCGGGCTGGGCGCGCTGCTCGCACTGCTGATCGCGGGCCAGCCGCTCGACATCATGGGGATGATCGCGATCGTGCTGCTGATGGGAATCGTGAAAAAGAACGGCATCATGCTGGTCGATTTCGCGTTGGAGGCGGAGCGCCAGCACGGAATGTCGCCCGCCGAGGCGATCCATGCCGCGTGTCTGGAGCGGTTCCGCCCGATCCTGATGACGACGCTCGCCGCGCTGTTCGGGGCGCTGCCGCTGGCGTTCGCGTTCGGCACCGGTTCGGAGATGCGCCGCCCGCTTGGGATCGCGATCGCCGGCGGGCTGATCGTGTCGCAGGCGCTGACGCTCTACACCACCCCGGCGGTGTATCTGGCGCTGGAGCGGCTGGCGGGGAAGCGCCCCCCGATCATTGTCCCGAGCGCGGCGGAGTAGCTGCCGAACCGCCTCGCCATCGCCGCGTTGAAGCCTCGTGGACCAGCAATAGAGGAGAGCGAACAATGGATAAGGACCGGATCGAGGGCATCGGCAAGCAGGCGAAGGGCGCGATCAAAGAGGCGGCCGGCAAGGTGACGGGCGACGCGAAGGCACAGGCTGACGGCCGGGCTGAGAAGACCGAGGGCAAGGTGCAGAACGCGGTGGGCAGCGCCAAGGACATGGTAAGGGACGCCCTCAAGCGCTGAGTCGTGGCCCACCGCCCCGCTTGCCATCCGAGCGGGGCGGTGGCGCCCCTCCTGGCTACGAAAACTCTCCCGCCCGCAGCAGGCGCGCGAGGTGGTCGAGGATGCCGTTGGCCATTCCGGGTTCGTCGCCGGTAAAGAAGCCGTGCGCCACGTCGACATATTCGTTGATGACGACCTTCGCCGGCGGGCCGTCC
>JBDTFI010000132.1:0-3042 GCA_039938035.1 Acetobacteraceae bacterium
CCTTGGGGGGAAAATTGCGAGATATAGGCGAGGATGATGATCCACAGCGTACCATAAAGCCCGATCGGCAAGGTGATCCAGGACCACAGATAGCCGAGCCCGATAATGAGGCCGGGGATGGCCACCGGCATGATGGCCACGATGTCGAGCGCCCGTCGCCCGCGTAACTGCGTTCGATGCACCGTGTAGGCGACCGCGAAATACAGCACGCTGCCGAGCCCGACGGTCGCCGGCGCCACCAGCAACGAGTTCTCCAGTGACTGGCGCACCACCGGATCGGCGAATGCCGTCCCGAACTGCGATGCTGTGTATTGCAGCGGATTCGTCAGCGCGCGCAGCGTGGAGAAGAACAGATTCCGGCGCAGTGCGATGACCAGCAGGGCCAGGAATGGCAGCACGACCGCGATCACGAGATAGGCGAAGCCCAGCACGGCAAGCGGCCAACGCCAGCGTCCCATCGCCACCGGCTCGGCCCGGCGTCCCTTGCCGGTCACGGTGACATAGCTGCGCCGCGCCAGCACGCGGTGTTGGCCGAGCACCAGGCCCACGGTGAGCAGCAGCAGCAGCACGCCGAACGCGGATGCCTCGTTCACCTTGGGCGGTGAAAACCCCACGAGTTCCCAGATGCGCACCGACAGGACGTGGATGTTGCCGGGCTCGGCCAGCACCGCCGGGATCGAGAACAGTTCGATCAGCAGCACGAAGACGAGCAGGGCCGCGGACAGGAGCGCCGGCGACACCAGGGGCAGCGTCACGTTCAACGCCACGCGCATGCGGCTCGCTCCCGCCATGCACGCTGCTTCTTCCAGGGCCGCGTCGATATTGCGCAGCGCGGCGGCCCCGAACAGCACGACATAGGGGCAATAGTAGATCGCGAACACGAAAGCGATGCCGCCCACGCTGTACACGTTCACGGCCCACCCGACGCCCACCGACCGCAGCAGCACGTTGATGATGCCGCTGCGCGGGGAGGCCAGGATGTCCCAGGCGAAGGCGCCGACCAGCGGCGGCACGAACATCGGCATCACCGCGACCGCTTCCAGCGCCCTCCTTCCGGGGATGTCGGTGCGCACGGCCAGAAAGGCGAGCGCGGCGCCGATCACCAGCGCTCCGAACGTGCCCAATCCGGCCAGCCCGACCGTCGTCCCCAGCAGGCTCCAGAACCCGTCGGTGGTAAACGCGGCGCTGTAGTTCGCCAGCGTCAAGCCGTTGAAGTCGAAGTGCAGCGCGCGCGGCGGGGTGGTGAGGAAGGAGCCGATCACCAGTACACCAACCGGCAGTATGATCAGCAGGCCGAGAACGATCAGCAGCACCGGCACCGCCGCGCCATCCGCTTCGATGCGGCGCCGTGGCGTCGTATCCCTCACGCACCGGCCGCCGGGATGATCCGTGCCCGCTCGGGGCCGATGCGCAGCCGGACCTCGGCGCCCTCGGTGAAACGCGGCGTGGTGCCGAGATCGAGCACATCGATCGAGGTCGCGCCCCAGCTGACGGTGTAGCGCGTGGCGGTTCCCTGGAAGCGTCGCCGCAGCACGCGCCCCACGTGCGCTCCGGCGGCCGTGTCGTCGGCGTCTCCGATCGTGCAATCTTCCGGATGCACCATGACGTCGACTGCGTCCCCCGGCGCTACCGCGTGTTCGTGGCGGACCACCAGCGACGGCCCGGCGCCGGCAACGACGCGCGCGGCACCCGGACCGACGAGCGCCTCGACCGAAGCCGGGAAGACATTGGCGGTGGAGATGAAGTCGGCGACGAAGCGGCTTCGCGGCGCGCGGTACAGTTCCTCCGGCGTGCCGATCTGCACCACGCGGCCGGCCTCCATCACCACGATCCGGTCCGCGAGTTCCGCCGCCTCGGTCTGGTCGTGCGTGACATAGATGCCGGTCACCCGCGTCCGGCGTTGCAACGACTTCAGCTCCTCGCGCAGCCGCTCGCGCAGTTTGAGGTCGAGATTCGACAGCGGTTCGTCAAACAACACCAGCGCGGGATCGGATACCAGCGCACGTGCCAATGCAACGCGCTGCATCTGCCCGCCGGAAAGCGCGGTCGCCGACCGCCCCGCCGCCTCGCCAAGATCGACCAGCTCCAGCGCCGCCTGGGCCTTCTCGCGCCGTGCCGCGCCGCGCATCCCCCGCACAAGAAGCGGGTAGGCGACGTTTTGCAGAACGGTCATGTGCGGCCAGATCGCGTAGGACTGAAACACCATGCCGAGATGGCGATCCTCCGGGCGCACGAAGGCCCGACGCGCGGCGTCGGAAACCAGGCGTCCGTCGATCTCGACACTGCCGGCGTCCGGCGTCGTGAGTCCGGCGATCATCCGAAGGGTGGTCGTCTTGCCGCAGCCGCTCGGGCCCAGGATGACGACGAACTCGCCATCCGCCACGTCGAGCGAGAAATCGGTGACCACGCTGGTCGCGCCGAAGCGCTTGCCGAGGCCGCTGATCCGGCATTTCGATGGCATGATTTCAGCGGTCTCCCGTGCCCGGCCGACGGGTCTCGGGTGCGAAATTAAGCCGGCCGCTGCCCGCTTGTGTCAAGCGAAGGCGCCTGCCAAGCTATCCGTAAGAACTGGGAGACGCCGAATGGCAGTCATCGCTCGTCGCGACGCGATGCGGCTTGGTGCCGCTCTCGCCGCGGCCTTCGCGGCCCGCAAGGCGCGGGCCGAGGATAAGGTCCTCGTCATCGGCATGAGCCTGCCGCTCACCGGTGAGCTTTCGCGTCAGGCGCTGGTGGTACGCGCCGGGGCACAGTTCGCCGTCGATGAGGCGAACGCCAAGGGCGGCGTCGGCGGCTACATGCTGCGGCTCGTCGCCTACGACGACGGTTCCCCCACCACCGGGCAGTACGACCCGGCCCTGTCGGCCACCAACGCACGGCGGATGCTCACGGACCCCGCCACGATCGCCGCGGTGGGACCGGTCAACAGCGGCTCGGCGAAGGCGATGTGCCCCATACTCAGCCAGGGCAGCATGGCGCTGATCAGCGGCAGCGCCACCAACCCGGACCTGAACGACCGAAAGTTCTGGAGCGCGTATCACCCTG
>JBDTFI010000133.1:0-3648 GCA_039938035.1 Acetobacteraceae bacterium
CACCACGACGGCGGAGCCGGTCGCCATCGCGATCGCCGATGCCAACGGCAATCTGATCCGCACCGCGACGGCGGAATCGCAGGCCGGCGCGAACACCTGGACCTGGGACGGCACCAGCAATTCCGGCACCAAGATGCCCGATGGGGCCTACAACATCGCAGTCGAAAGCGCCCCCAGCAGTGGCGGGTCGGCGACGGCGGTGCCGTTCACCGTTGGGGGTACGGTGACGGGGACGCAGAACACCACCAGCAACGGGATGCAGTTGCAGGTCGGCGCGCTCGGCGTGGGTTTCGGGGCGTTGCAGTCGTTGAGCGATTAGGGTGGTTTCGGATGAGCTTGAAGCATACCCGTCATCACGAGCGCAGCGAAGCGATCCAGGGGGCGCAGCGTGCGTGAGCCCGGATCGCTTCGCCTTCGGCTCGCGATGACGGAGGCTTCGGGCTGCGCGGTGATGATTGTGACCGGCTGAGTGTCGGCCGCTGTCTCAAGCTCCTCTCGGTCCCATCTCGGCCGTTAGCCGGGCCGCATAATGGTCGGCCAAGCCGTTGATCGCGGTCGACGTATCGCCGCGAAAGGAAGACCCGTGCATCACGGCGAGCAATCGAGGCTCGAATTTCGCCAACCCTCGGATGATGGGCGCCGTGGCAGGGCCGAGGCTAAGGGCTGAGCTCAATATGGCAGTGGACGGCTCAACGATGTCGCTTTCCGTCAGCGCCGAGCGATCCCCGCCATGCGCGAATAGATCGCCACAGAACAACGTAGACGTCTCCTCCTCGAAGATGACGCCCGCGTCCCATCCGTGCGGGACATGTGGCGTGTCGATGAACCGGACACGCCTGCCGCCTAGATCCAACACGTCACCATCTGAAAGCGCGCGTGGCGCTCGGTCCGCCATGTCCTCGATGGAGACGCGGCAGCCGACAACGCCGTGCACGACCTCGGCGAGCGGTGATGCTGCCAGCCATTCGTTCATCGCACCGCATTCGTCGGCTTCAAGATGGCCGAACGATATCCAGCGGAGCTTGTCGAGGGGAAGCACCCTTGCGACGGCGGCGGACACATTCGAAAACTGCTTGCGATGCCCGCAACGAAACAGCATCGGTTCGTCAGCGAGAATCAGGAACTGGTTGAAGGTGAGCCCCTCGGGCGGCAGGACGTGGGGCATGAACGTGGAGATGCGAAAGATGCCGTCGCCGATTTCGTCTACCTTAGCTTCCATTGCTTTCCCGTCGTGTGCGGTCACGCCGTGCGGTCGCCATCGGCCCCCAGCGCGGCTTGCGCCGCGGCGAGGCGGGCGACCGGGACGCGGTACGGACTGCACGACACGTAATCGAGCCCGACCAGCTGGCAAAAAGCGATCGACGCCGGATCACCGCCGTGCTCGCCGCAGATGCCGAGCTTGAGGTCCGGCTTGGTGCTCCGGCCCTTCTCGGCCGCGAGCCGCACCATCGCGCCAACGCCCTCGATATCGAGCGAGACGAACGGGTCCTTCGGCAGGATGCCCTTCTCGACATAGAGCGGAAGGAACTTCCCGGCGTCGTCGCGCGACAACCCGAAGGTGGTCTGCGTCAAATCGTTGGTGCCGAAGCTGAAGAAATCCGCGACCTCGGCGATCCGGTCGGCGAGGATGCAGGCGCGCGGTAGCTCGATCATGGTGCCGACGCTGTACTCGATTTCGCGCCCGGCCTCCTTGAACACCTCAGCGGCGACCTGATCGACCTGGGCGCGGGTGATCTCCAGCTCCTTGCGCGTGCCGACGAGCGGGATCATCACCTCCGGGACCGGCGCCGCCCCGGTCTCCTCGGCGACCGCGAGCGCGCCCTCGAAGATGGCGCGGGCCTGCATCTCGTAGATTTCGGGATACGAGATGCCGAGCCGGCAGCCGCGGTGGCCGAGCATCGGGTTGGCCTCGGCGAGTTCGCCGGCGCGCCGGCGCATGGCTTCCACATCGGTGCCGAGCGCCTGCGCGACCTCGGCCAACTCGGCGTCGGCGTGCGGCAGGAATTCGTGCAACGGCGGGTCGAGCAGACGGATGGTGACGGGCAATCCCGCCATGATGCGGAACAGCTCGCGGAAATCCTCGCGCTGGAACGGCAGCAGGCGGGCGAGGGCGGCGCGCCTCCCGGCCTCGTCGTTCGCCATGATCATCTGCCGAACGGCGCCGATCCGTTCGGGATCGAAGAACATGTGCTCGGTGCGGCACAGCCCGATCCCGTCGGCGCCGAACTTGCGCGCGGTCTCGGCATCGAGCGGCGTTTCGGCGTTGGCGCGGACCTTCATCGTGCGTGCCGCGTCAGCCCATTCCATCAGCGTGCCGAACTCGTTCGACATCTGCGGCTCGATCATCGCGACGCTGCCGGAAAACACGTCGCCGGTACTGCCGTCGAGCGTGATCATCCCGCCTGCTTGCACGACACGCCCCCCGGTGGTGAGGGTCTGGGCGTTGTAGTTCACGGTGATCTTGTCGGCGCCGACGACGCAGGGGCGGCCCATGCCGCGCGCGACCACGGCGGCGTGGCTGGTCATGCCGCCGCGCGTGGTGAGGATGCCGGCGGCGGCGTGCATTCCGTGGATGTCCTCGGGGCTCGTCTCGATCCGCACGAGAATGACGGATTCGCCCTTCGCCGCGCGTGATTCCGCTTCGTCGGCGTTGAACACGATGGCGCCGCACGCCGCACCTGGGCTCGCCGGCAGTCCCTTGCCGAGCGGTGTGCGCGGCGCGTCGGGGTCGAGCGTCGGGTGCAGGAGTTGGTCAAGCGTCGTCGGGTTGACGCGGCGCACGGCTTCAGACCGGTCGATCAGTCCCTCGTTCGCCATCTCGACCGCGATGCGCAGGCTCGCCGAGGCGGTGCGCTTGCCGCTGCGCGTTTGCAGCATATACAGACGGCCTTGCTGAACGGTGAACTCGATGTCCTGCATGTCGCGATAGTGCTGTTCGAGCCTGGCGCGGACGTCCATCAGTTCCGCGTAGGCGCGCGGCATCGCCGTCTCCATCGCCACCTCACCGGGTTTGGCGCTGGCGGAGGAAAGGGGCTGGGGGGTGCGGATGCCGGCGACGACGTCCTCGCCTTGCGCGTTCACCAGGTACTCGCCGTAGAACACATTCTCCCCGGTCGAGGGATCGCGGGTGAAGCAGACACCGGTGGCACAGTCCTCGCCCATGTTGCCGAACACCATCGCCTGCACATTCACGGCGGTGCCCCAGTCGGCGGAGATGTCGTGCAGGCGGCGGTAGGTGATCGCGCGCGGGTTCATCCAGCTTCCGAACACCGCCCCGATCGCCCCCCAGAGCTGTTCCTCTGGGCCTTGCGGGAACGGCTTACCGGTCTCTTGCGCAACCATGTCCTTGTAGTCCTCGACGACACGGCGCCAATCGTCCGGCCCGAGAGCGGTGTCCTCGGTCACGTCGGTGTCGCGCTTCGCGGTGTCGATGATCTCCTCGAAGCGGTGATGCTCGACACCGAGGACGACGGAGCCGTACATCTGGATGAAGCGCCGGTAGCTGTCCCACGCAAAGCGCGCGTCCCCCGCATCGCGGGCGAGTCCCTCCACGGTGTTGTCGTTGAGGCCGAGGTTCAGGACGGTATCCATCATGCCGGGCATCGAGACTCGCGCGCCGGAGCGGACGGAGACGAGCAGCGGCTGCCC
>JBDTFI010000134.1:0-6853 GCA_039938035.1 Acetobacteraceae bacterium
AGGAATTGGCGGACGGCGGCAGCGATCGCTTCATCGACGCGATGGTGCTGGGGGGTGACGCGGACCGTATCAAGACGGGGTTGCGCGCGCATTTCGACGCCGGCGCGACGCAGGTCTGCATCCAGCCCGTCCATGCCGGAGGCGATTTCGCGGCGCGTGACCGGATGCTTGCCGCGCTCGCCGATACCTGAGCCCGACTTGATCGCCGCTCGCGTCGGACGCACATCTCTAGCGTCTGGATGGAGGAATGGCGATGGATACGATCGAGCGGGCGCATCGGGACGAGACGGCACTCACCGAGGCGCGGATGCTGATCGGCGGCGCGTGGGTCGGCGCCGAGAGCGGTGCGACGCTGGCGGTGGAAAACCCGGCCAACCGCGAGGTTTTCGCGCGCGTCCCTCGCGCCGGCGCCGCCGATGTCGATCGCGCGGTCGCCGCCGCCTCGGCCGCTTTCCCCGCCTGGAGCCGCGTCGTCCCGCGTGAACGCGGGCGGATGCTGGGGCGCATCGCCGAGGCGATCGAGGCCGAGATCGAGCCGCTCGCCCACCTGATCGCGCGCGAGACCGGCAACGCACTGCGCACCCAGGCGCGGCCCGAGGCGCGGCTAACCGCCGACATCTTCCGCTACTTCGCCGGTCTGGGCGGGGAGTTGAAGGGTGAGACCATCCCGCTTGGCGAGCACGTGCTGAGCTACACCCGCCGCGAGCCGCTGGGCGTGGTGGGTGCGATCATCCCGTGGAACGCGCCGGTGCTGCTGGGGTCGCTGAAGATCGCGCCCGCGCTGCTCGCCGGCAACACGATGGTGCTGAAGGCGGCCGAGGACGCCCCGCTCGGCGTGCTGATGATGGCCCGGATTTGCCAGGAACATCTGCCGCCCGGCGTGCTCAACGTGCTGACCGGGCTGGGTGAGGAGTGCGGCGGCCCGCTCGCGGCGCATCCGGCGATCCGCAAGATGTCGTTCACCGGCTCGACCGAGGTCGGCAAGATCGTCATGCGCGCCGCCGCCGAGCGGATCGCGCCGGTCTCGCTCGAACTCGGCGGCAAGAGCCCGTCGATCGTCTACGCCGATGTCGGCACCGAGGAATGGGCGGTCGACGGCATCATCAGCGCCATGCGCTTCACCCGGCAAAGCCAGAGCTGCACCGCCGGCTCGCGCCTGTTCCTGCACAAGCGCCATTTCGATGCGTTCCTCGCCGCGCTGGAGGCGAAGACGAGCAAGCTGAAGCTGGGCGATCCGCTGGACGAGGCGACCGATGTCGGCGCCATTATCAACTGCAAGCAGTTCCGCAAGGTCTGCGGCTACATCCAGGACGGCCTGGAGCGCAAGGACGCGCGCCTCGTGTTCGGCGGCCTGCCGCCGAAGGAGGGTCCGCTGGCGCAGGGCTATTTCGCGGTCCCGACGGTGTTCGCCGACACCTCCAACGACTGGCGCCTGGCGCGCGAGGAGATTTTCGGCCCCGTGCTGGTGGCGATCCCGTGGAAGGACGAGGCGGACGCGATCCGCATGGCCAATGACAGCCATTACGGCCTCGCCGCCTATGTCTGGACGCACGACATCAGCACTGGATTGCGCACCGCGCACGCGATCGAGTCCGGCTGGGTGCAGGTCAACCAGGGGCTCGGCCAAGTGCCCGGCCATTCCTATGGTGGCTACAAGCAAAGCGGCATCGGGCGGGAGTTCTCGCTCGAGGGGATGCTCGACAGTTTCACCCAGCGCAAGAACGTCACCGTCAGCCTGACGGCGCCCACCCGGAGTTGACGTAGCCCGCCCCTCTGTCCAGCATCGCGGAAATCACACAGGGGGAAGACATGTTCGATAACGGCACGAGTTCGCTGCGCCGGCGCACGCTATTGGCGGGTGCGGCTGGCATTCTGGCCGCGCCCCGGATCGCCCGCGCGCAACAGGGCACCATCAAGATCGGCATGCAGTCGATCATGTCGGGCGCCATCGCGCTCGTAGGTACGTCGAGCCGCAACGCCGCGCAGATCGAGGTCGAGCGGATCAACGCGGCGGGCGGGCTGGGCGGGCGCAAGATCGAGCTGGTGGTGCGTGACTCCAAGGGCCAGCCGCAGGAAGCCGCGCGCGTCGCCCGCGAACTGGTGAACAGCGACGGCTGCGAGATTCTGCTCGATGCCGAGGCGTCCTCGGGCTCCTTCGCGGTGCAGGAGGTGGTGCGCGACCTTGGGGTGCTGTGCATCCACACCGTTAGCGAGACGTCCTCGTTGACCGCCGACCCGAAGATCCGCGTGGCCACCGCCTTCCGCAGTGCGCGCCAGGGCGTGCATGACGCGATCGTCGGCGGCGGCTATACCGCGAAGACGGCGAAAGCCAAGGGCATGACCCGTTTTGCGACCTGCTCGCCCGACTATGCGTATGGACGCGATACCACGAAGCAGTACGTCGAGTTCATCAAGCACTTCGCGCCGGACATCGAGTTCATCACCGAGGCGTGGCCGAAGCTGGGCCAGCCGGACTTCACCGATTCGATCACCAAGATCATCCAGGCGAAACCGCAGGCGATGTTCAGCCTGCTCTACGCGGGTGATCTGTCCTCGTTCGTGAACCAGGGCAACGTGTACGCGCTGTTCGCCAAGCTGGCGATGTTCAATCCCAACCTCGGCGACTATCCCGTGCTGAACGCCATCAAGCAGATGCCGCCGGGTTGCTACTCGGGGACGCGCTATCTGGAGAACTTCCCGGACACGCCCGCGAACAAGGCGTGGGGCGAGGCGTACCGCAAGCGGTTCAACGAGTATCCCACCAACTGGTCGTGGGAGATGGCGACCGCGATCGGCTTCCTCGAAGCCGCCGCCAAGAAGGGCGGCGCGGCGGACGGCAAGAAGATGGCGCAGGTGCTACCAGGGCTTGCGATCGACTCCCCGTTCGGCGTGAACGGCAAGATCACCATGCGCGACGACCACACCATCGTCGATTACGCGATCGGCTGGGGAGAGACCATCGCGAAGACCCCGTTCATCGTCGATATCCAGGCCGGCGACTGGGGGCAGATCGTGGAGCTGGAGACGGAGTGGAAGAAGCAGAACGGGTATGTGTGACCGCCGACCATGACGAGTTAGAATGGACCTGAACGCCCTCGGCGGCTGCCTTTCGAGCGCCGCTTGTCTGGTCACACAAGGCACCAGCGGGCTGATCGTCGGGTTGTTGCTGTTCATGGTCGCCGCCGGCCTGACGCTGATCTTCGGCGTGCTCAAGATCGTCAACTTCGCGCACGGCACGTTCTACATGCTCGGCGCCTACGTGGCGCTGAGCGCCTATCAGTTCACCGGCAGCTACGTCGCCGCCATCGCCGCGGGCTGCCTCGGCATGGGGATCTTCGGCATTGCCTTCGAGCGCTTCCTGATCAGCCGCGTCTACGGCACCGACGTGCTGATGCAGTTGCTGATCTGCTACGCCGTCGTGCTGATCTTCGACGACGTGGTGAAGATCGTCTGGGGTGCGGATTTCCAGTCGATGGGGATGCCGCCGGCGTTCCAGGTTCCGCCGCTGTTCATCGCCGGCGGAGTGGTGCCGCCCTTCTATCTGCTGCTGATCGGCGTGGCGCTGACCATCGCCCTGCTGCTGGGCCTCGCGCTGTCGGTGACGCGGGCCGGCAAGATCGTCCGCGCGGCGGCGCAAAACCCCGAGATGGTCTCGGTCCTCGGCATCAACACGACGCTGCTCTATGCGCTGGTGTTCGCCATCGGCGGCGCGCTGGCCGGCCTCGCGGGCGGCCTCGCCGCGCCGGTGCGTTCGCTGACCCCCGGGATGGGCTTCTCGGTGCTGATCGAGAGCTTCATCGTGACCGTCATCGGCGGCATGGGATCGATCCTCGGCGCGCTGATCGCCGCGGTCGTCCTCGGCCTGATCCGCAGCTTCGGCACCATCGGGTTCCCGCTGTTCACCGACGAACTGATCTATGTCTTCATGATCGCGATCCTGGTCATCAAACCGACCGGACTGTTCGGCCGGGAAATCGTCTGAGATGCGCGCCGGCTCGTTCAGTCGGGACGCGGCGATCGGGCTCGCCGCCCTGCTCGTGCTGGCGGTCATCCCGCTGGCGGTACACAGCCCGTTCTTCACCGACCTGATCATCAGGCTGTCGGCGATGGGGCTGCTCGCGACCTCGCTCAACCTGCTGGTCGGGGCGACCGGACTGGTGTCGTTCGGGCACGGCATGTTCTATGGCCTTGGCGCCTACGCGTTCGCCCTGCTGATGCAGAAGACGGCGATGCCGTTGTGGGAGGCGGCGTTGCTGTCGCTGGTGATCACATCGGTGGTCGCCGCCGGGGTGGGCGCGATCTGCATTCGGCTGCGAACCATCTACTTCGCCTTCGTCACCCTCGCGATGCAGATGCTGCTGCATAGTATCGTATTGTCCTGGGTGACGCTCACCGGCGGCGATCAGGGCCTGCGCGGCGGCATCCCACGCCGGTTCATCTTCGGGGTCGATCTCGCCGACCAGCGCAACCTGTACTGGGCGAGCGCCGTCGTGCTGATCCTGGGCCTGCTCGCGATGCGCCACATCACCGCCTCGCCCTTCGGCGTCAGCCTGCGGATGGTGCGCGACAACGAGACCCGCGCCGCCTTCCTCGGCATCGAGGTCTGGCGCGCGAAGCTGACCGTGTTCGTGCTCGCCGGATCGTTCGCCGCACTGGGCGGCATCGTCGCCAGCCTGTTCGTTTCCGGTGCCTATCCCGAACTCGTCGACTGGCCGCTGTCCGGGCAGGCGATCTTCGCGATCATGCTCGGCGGCATCGGGACGTTCCTCGGCCCCCTCGTCGGCAGCGCCATCCTGCTCGGGCTGAACGATCTGGTGACGCGGGAGACCGAGTATTACGGCCTCGCCCTCGGCATCATCATCCTGCTGTTCGCGCTCGGTTTCCGCCGTGGCGTCACCGATTTCGTGCTCCGCCGCCTGCGCCCGCCGCGCGTGCTCGCCGACGTGGAGCGGCGCTGACGTGCTGCGGGTGCGGAACCTGACGAAGCGGTTCGGCGGCGTGGCGGCGATGGACGACGTGACGCTCGATTTTCCGACCGGCTCGCTCACCGCGATCATCGGCCCGAACGGCGCCGGCAAGAGCACGTTCTTCAACCTGATCTCCGGTGCCCTGGTGCCCGATAGCGGCCGCGTGCTGCTCGACGAAGCCGACATCACCGGGCTTTCCCGCGCCGCCATCGTCAGGCGCGGGATCGGCCGCGCCTTCCAGGTCGCCAGCGTCTTTCCGACCATGAGCGTCGCGGAGAACCTGATGGCGGCGGTCGCGGCGCAACGCGGCCAATGGGACCGGCTGGGTTCCCGCTTCCCGCCCGCCGGCACTCGCGGGCGCGCGCTTGAGATCGCCGCCCTGCTCGGGCTCGCCGACAAGGCGGAGGTCGAGGCCGCGAACCTCTCGCACGGCGACCAGAAGCTGCTCGACATCGCGCTCGCGCTCGCGCTCGAACCGTCCGTGCTGCTGCTCGACGAGCCGACCGCCGGCATGGGCCCGGAAGAACGTTGGCTGATGATCGAGAAGGTGCAGGCGCTGTGGGAGCGTCAGAAGCTGACGCTGGTGTTCATCGAGCATGACATGGACATCGTCTTCCGCATCGCCGCCTCGATCGCCGTCCTGTGCTACGGACGCGTGCTCGCCCAGGGAACCCCCGACGAGATCCGCGTCGATCCGGCGGTGATCGCCGCCTATCTCGGCACGCCGGAGGACGAGCTGGCATGACCGAGCCGATCCTGCGTGTGGAAAACATCGACGTGTTCTACGGGTCGAGCCAGATACTGTTCGGCGTCGGACTCGATCTGTATCTGGGCCAGACCATGGCGCTGCTCGGGCGCAACGGCGCCGGCAAGAGCACGACGATGAAGGCGATCGCCGGCGTGCTCGCCCCGCGTACCGGCGGCATCGCGTTTCGCGGCGCCGCGGTCGCGGGCAGCAAGCCGCATGTGCTGGCCCGCCTCGGTCTCGCCTATGTGCCGGAAGATCGTCAGGTGTTTCCCGATCACAGCGTGACGGACAATCTGGCGATCGCGGCGAAGCGCGGCCCGGCCGGCCAGGACGATTGGCCGCTGTCGCGCGTGTGGGAGACCTTCCCGCTACTCGAACCACTGCGCGGGCGCGCCGCCGGCCGCCTGTCAGGCGGCGAGCAGCAGATGCTGGCGATCGCGCGCGCGCTGATGGGGAACCCCGAGGTTCTCCTGCTCGACGAGCCGAGCGAGGGGCTGGCGCCGATCATCGTGCAGCGCATCGGCGTCCTGCTGCGCCAGCTCCGCGCGACCGGCACCACCGTGCTGATCGCCGAACAGAACATGCATTTCTGCCTCGGCGTCGCGAGCGATGCCGTGGTGATCGACAAGGGCCATATCGTCTATCGCGACGACATCGCCGGGTTGCGGGCGAACCAGGGGGTCCGCCGGCGCTACCTGGCGATGGGAGAAGCCTGAGCCGCCTTACGGCGTCAGCTTCTTGGCGCTGTTGGTGATCGCGTGGCCGGTGGCGGAGACGTCCTGGCCGGCGCCGGCGGTCGCGTGGCAGGCACCCAGCATCGGCGCCGCGCCGATCAGGAAAAGCAGAGCCAGGGCGATCGAGAGGTTCTTGCGCATGATGATGGTCCTCCGTGTGCGGTCAAGGTCGTTTCGGTTAGCGGCCTTTGCAACGGAGGAGGAATAAATTGTGCGTGTGCCGGCAATGCCCGCCACTTCATCGTAGCGCCGCCGCCACAGCCTCGCGCAGCGCCGGCAGGACCTCGGCGGCGAACCACGGATTCTTCCGCTCCCACGCCGTGGTCCGCCAGGACGGGTGGGGCAACGGGAAGGCGGCCGGCAGGTATTCGCGGAATCGCCGTACCCGATCGGCGACGGCGCCG
>JBDTFI010000135.1:0-7616 GCA_039938035.1 Acetobacteraceae bacterium
TCGGCCAGCCCATCACCGTGTTGAGGAACAGGCTCGATCCCTGGCTGAGCATGAACTCCTGATCCAGGCTCTGCTGGCCGATTTTCACGTCCATCCGTCCGCCCAGGAACGCCTGCTGGTACCACACTTCCCACAGCCGCACGGTGGGCGAGGCGACGATGCCGCTCACGGTCTGCAGGCTGCCGACATAGTTCTGGCTGAAATTGGGGCCGTAGATCCAGAATCCGCTGACGTTGAACGTGCCGCCCTCCCAGCCGAACGCCTTTGCCGTGTCGAGGCCGAGGCCGAACTGGGTGAGGCCATCACCCGACGCACCGCGTCTGATCCCGCCCGAGACGTTGCCGAACACCTCGGACGTGTTCTGCAATCCCAGGGTGATCCCGAAATTGCCGAGGAACGTCCGCACCCCGAACATGTCGCCCAGCAAGTTGGTGCGCGAGGCGGCGAACAATTGCGTGGCGAACCCCGGCTCGGTGGGAGGGGGGGCTTGCGGGGCGGCAGGATTGCCGGCCGGGCCGGGCGTCGGGCTGCTCTGCGCATGCAGCGCGGCCGTCGGCAGACCGGCAGCCACCAGCAGCATCAGCCCGGTCAGCCTGATCGAGATCGACGCCATCATCGGGCCCTTCTTGTGATCCACCGCGGGTTGATGGCGCCGCACGCCTGGGCAACCCATGGCCGGTGCGGGGCTCCTAATGCAAATGCGAATAAGTCGCAACAGCAAACCGCCGTCGGTAACTCTCCGCCCGACCCCTCCCCTGACCCCTCCCGCAAGGGGAGGGGAAGTAGAAGGCGACGGGACTCCTTGCTTAACCGGGGCGGTTGGTATCAGTGCGTCGGATGAGGGTCGCTCTCGCCGTGCACTGCCGTGTTCCACCCGGCGCGCGCGCCTTCCTTGGTCGCCTCCCAGCCATGCTTCACCCCATGCCAGGCGCTGCGCGCCGCGTCGGCGATACTGTTGCCGGCGTTGCCGAAATCCTGGCCGGCCCGTTGTCCCTCGCCCGGAGCAACGGTCTGGGGCGCGCTCGGGGCGACGGTCTGGGGCGGCGTAGCGGGCGGCGGCGTCTGGGCGTGCGCGTTCACCGGTGCGGCGAGCAGCCCAAGGGCGGCGAAAACAAGAACAAGGCGCATGGAACAACGCTCCGAAACTACCACAGAGATCGGCAGCCCCCTCCCGGGCGTCAATTCAAGAAAATCTTCCCTGGGTTCATGATCCCGCGCGGGTCCAGCGCCTGCTTGACGCTGCGCATCACCGCCAGCGCCTCGGCGCCGTGCTCGATCTCCAGGAACTCGCGCTTGCCGATCCCCACCCCGTGCTCGCCGCTGCACGAGCCGCCCAAACTCAGCGCGCGAGCGACGATCTTGCGATCGAGTGCCCATGCGCGCGGCAGACCATCCGGCTCGGGCGGCACCAAGATCACGGTGTGGAAATTGCCGTCCCCGACATGGCCGACCACCGGCGCGGTCAGGCCGGACTCCAGGATATCCGCCTTGGTCCCCAGGATCGCTTCGTCCAGCCGCGAGATCGGCACGATCGAATCCGTCGTCAGCCCCTGGTGCCCGGGCTTCAGGGCGAGTGCCGCCCACAGCGCGTCGTGACGCGCCTGCCACAGCTTGCCGCGCTCCGAGGGCTCGGTCGCCCAGCGAAAACCCCGCGCGCCGCACTCGACGGCGAGTTCCTCGGCCCGGCGCGCCTGCTCGGCGACGCCCGCCTCGGTGCCGTGGAACTCGAAGAACAGGCTCGGGAGAGCCTCGAGCCCTTCGAGTTTCGAGTAGGCGATGCAGGCGCCCATCTGCACGTCGTCCAGCAGCTCCATCCGGGCGACGGGAATGCCCGATTGCAGGACGGCGATCGCCGTCTCGACCGCGCCGCGCAATTCGGGGAACTGACACACCGCCGAGGACACCGCTTCAGGGATGCCATGCAGGCGAAGCTGGATTTCCGTGATGACCCCGAGCGTGCCCTCCGAGCCGATGAACAGGCGGGTCAGGTCATAGCCGGTGGAGGATTTCCGCACCCGCCCGCCCGTATGGATCACGCGGCCGTCGGCGAGGGCGACGGTGAGCCCCAGCACATTCTCGCGGATGGTGCCGTAGCGCACCGCGTTGGTCCCCGACGCCCGCGTCGCGCACATGCCGCCCAGGGTGCATAGCGCCGTGCCGGGATCGACCGGGAAGAACAGGCCCTGGTCGCGCAGGTTCTCGTTCAGCGTCGGCCGCGTGACCCCGGCCTGCACCCGGCAGTCCATGTCGGCGGCGTTGACCTCCAGGATGGCGTCCATGCGCGACAGGTCGAGCGTGATGCCGCCGCGCACCGGCGTGACGTGGCCTTCGAGCGAGGTGCCGGCGCCCCACGCCACGACCGGGATCCGGTGCTGGTGGCAAAGCCCGAGCAGCCGCGCCGCTTCCTCCGTCGTTTCGACGAACGCGACAGCGTCCGGAAGCACCGGAACCTGGGTATCCTGGCCGTGCGAATGGTGCTCACGCAACGCGGCGTTGGTGGTGATCCGCTCGCCCAGAAAGCTCCGCGCGGCGTCGATCACCGCATCGACCTCGGTTGACATCTTCGTCCCTCGGTTCGGAGGGACTATCGGGCGGGGCGACCGCGCTGTGAAGCCCCGCCCGCCTTGGTGCCTACGCGATCAGGCTGGGCACACCCGCGAAGGTAACATGCGTGCCATCGGTCAGGGTCAGATAGGTGGACCCGCCGCTCGACGTCTGGCTGGCGACCGCGCTGCCGGCGAAGCCCTGGAACGTGAGCGCATCGCGCGTCGAATTGAACCCCGAGATCACGTCGGTGCCGCCACCCGTGCCGTTCGCGAAGATTAGGTCGGCGGCGCCCGTGCCAAGGTTGAGCGTCGTCGCCCCGGAACCGAACTGGACGTTCGCCGCGCCGCTTCCGGCGACGATGTAGGCGCTTCCCGCCGCGGCGGTGTAGTCGAGCGCGCCGCCGCTGCCGCTATAGGCGAAGCTACCAGCGCCGCCGACCACGCTGCTGGTGCTGGCGGCGCCCGCCACCAGATGCAGCCCGCCGGCCCCGGCGAAGATCGTATCATGTCCCGACGCCACGGCGCTGACCGAGCCGGTACCGGTGGTGATCTCGTCGTTTCCGGAACTCAGCACGTATCCGGTGTTCCCCAGCTCGATATCGTCGGTGGCCCCGGCAAGGGTGACCACGGTCGTGTTGGCACCCGAGGAAACGACGCTGACGCCACCGGTCCCGGCGTCGATGCCATCGCTGTTGCCGGTCACCAGCACGGCGGCATGCTTGTATCCCGTATGAGAGATGATGTTGTTCCCGCTGACCGTGAACGAGGTCGGGCCGCCCCCCGTCGGATCGAGCTTCGGCTCCACCGCCAGGGAAACATCATTGGACAGGCTCGCCGGCCCCGAGGACAGCTGGGTCGCCGTCAGACCGTAGTACAGATTGTTGTCGATGGAGGCGACCACGGCGGTCGAATTGCGGACCATCGTCGGGACGTTGCGGTGCAGGTCGTTCATGACGGTGTTGCCCGACACCGTCAGCGTCGAACCCGGGAGAATGCCACCCTCCTCGCCATAGGAGATGATCACCGGGTTCTGCGAGGCCGCGCCTTGCTGGATCGTATTACCCTGGATGATCGCGTTGCCGCCGTTCGGCAGATCGATCTCATAGGACGTTGTGCCGGCGGTGCCGTCGCCGATGGTACTGTTGATGATTGTGGTGTTGTCCGCCCGGCTCTTGATGTCGTGGCCGACATAGGCGCCGATCGAGACGCTGTCCTCGAAGGTGAATTGCTGGACGTGGTTGACGTAGACGTTGTGGCTCTGCCCGTCGCCGGCGCCGTTGGCGGTGAAGGTGGAGTTGTTGACGATGATGGTACCCGTGTGGGCGACATAGGGGGTCGCCAGCAGCCCTTCCTGGTTGGCGGTGACCGTGTCATTGTTGAGCGTGAGGTTGCCGTTCTGGTAACGGATCCGGGCGCCGTTGTTTCCCTGGGCCCTTGATATCTTTGCTCCCGTCAGGACGATCCCGGTGATCGTGACATCCGGGCTGTGGGTCGCGTCACCGACGATGATGATGCCCTTGTTGTTGGGAGGGGCGACGGTCGCGGACATGGTGACCGTCCCGCCGACCGCTTCCAGCGTGATGCTGTCATTGATCTGCAGCCAGTCGTTCTTGTATGTGCCGGCGCTGACCTGAACGACGTCACCGTCTTGCGAGGCCGCCACGGCGCTGGCGATGGTCGCGTATTGCATGCCGGAACCGACGGTCAGTGTGCTCATGCATCCCCCTCCGGCGCGACGCCATGGCGCCGCGCGGTATTTTTGTTGCAGAGAAGAGCTGATCGCTCTCAAGGAATCGTGAGTGCGCATCAAGCATGTCTGGAATGACGCGACCAGCGTTAATCTATCGAAAACGCATTATTAACGAATAAGTGACGATTGAAAAACGCGTTCGATCGGCGTCGTCGACAGCGCGCGCGTTGACGCCGCGAGGCTATCGCCCGTAGCGTCCGGCGCACCGAACACGAGGGGAGACACGCCGATGGCGAACCAGATCAAGAAGCGGCTGAAGGACGGCAAGGCGGTGGTGAACGGCTGGCTCGCCATCCCGTCGGGCTTTTCCGCCGAGGTCATGGCGCAGTGCGGCTGGGACAGCGTCACGGTCGATATGCAGCACGGCGTGCAGGACTATCAGTCGATGGTCCAGTGCTTCCAGGCCATGCAAGCGCACCCGGTCACGCCGCTCGTCCGGGTGCCGTGGAACGAGCCCGGCATCGTCGGCAAGGTGCTGGACGGCGGCGCCTGGGGCGTGATCTGTCCGATGGTGAACACCAAGGCCGAGGCGCAGCGCCTGGTCGAGTACAGCCTCTATCCGCCGGCCGGCAAGCGCAGCAACGGGCCGATCCGCGCCGCCATGTATGGGGAAGCGAGCAACTACCAGACGATCGCCAACAACGAGGTCATGGTCATTCCGATGATCGAGACCCAGGAGGCGATCGACAACATCGAGGCGATCCTCGACGTGCCCGGCATCAGCGGCATCTATGTCGGCCCGTCCGACCTCGGCTTCTCGATGGGCCTGACGCCGATCCTCGACCGCGAGGAGCCGAAGATCCTCGCGATCTACGAGAAGCTGATCCAGGAGACCAAGAAGCGCGGCCTGTTCGCCGGCCTGCACAACGGCAGCGCGGCGTACGCGGCGAGGATGATCGACATGGGCTTTCGCTTCGTCACCATCGCCAATGACAGCGGCCTGATGGCCCGCGCGGCGCGGGAGGCGGTCACCGCGGTACGCAAGGCCGCCGGGCCTGTCGCCGGATAGGAGTTCGTGCTCAAACCTGGGGCCGGAGGAGCGATCCTCCGGCCCCTTTCGTTGGAGCGCCCATGTCCCCGCCCCCAGTGATCCGCCTGCATCCAGACGACAGCGTGGTGATCGCCCGGTCCACCCTGCTGGAAGGCGCGCCCGTCGCCGATGGGGTCGTGACCGTCGAGCGCATTCAGGCCGGGCACAAGGTCGCCGTGCGCCCGATCGCGATCGGCGAGGCGGTGCGCCGCTACGGACAGGTCATCGGCTTCGCGACGCAGCCGATCGCACCCGGCCAGCATGTGCATGTCCACAACAGCGGCATGGGTGACTTCGCCAAGGACTACGCGTACGGCGTCGATGCCCGACCGACCGACTTCACCAACCACGCCGCCACCTTCCAGGGCATCCGTCGCCCCGACGGAAGGGCGGCCACGCGCAACTACATCGGCATCCTCACCAGCGTGAATTGCTCGGCCCACGTCGCCGGGCTGATCGCCGACACGTTCCGGCGCAACCCGTTCACCGGCCACGACCCGCTCGCCGATTTTCCGAACGTCGACGGCGTCGTCGCCCTGACGCACAAGAGCGGTTGCGGCATGGCCGAGGGTGAGCCGTTGTCGCTGCTGCGCCGCACCCTCGCGGGCTATGCGCGGCACGTCAATTTCTCCCACGTCGTCGTCCTCGGCCTCGGCTGCGAGGTGAACCAGATCGGCGGGCTGATCGCCGAGCAGCGCCTCGCGGGACGGCTGAAGGGCATGGACATCCAATCGCTCGGCGGCACGCGGCGCACGGTCGAGGCGGGCGTCGCCTTCGTGCGCGAGGTGCTGGCGGAATCGAACGAGGTGCGACGCGAACCGATCCCGGCGAGCGAGTTGTGCATCGCGCTGCAATGCGGCGGCTCGGACGGCTATTCCGGCGTGTCGGCCAATCCCGCGCTCGGTGCCGCGAGTGATCTCGTGGTGCGCCACGGCGGCACCGTCATCCTGTCGGAGACGCCCGAGACCTACGGCGCCGAGCATTTGCTGACCCGCCGCGCGGTCTCCCCGGAGGTCGGCGAGAAGCTGGTCGCGCTGATGCGCTGGTGGGAGGAATACACGAAGCGCGAGGGCGCCGAGATGAACGCCAACCCCTCGCCCGGCAACAAGGCGGGCGGCCTCACCACCATCCTCGAGAAGTCCCTCGGCGCGATGGCCAAGGCGGGCAGCACCAACTTGGTGGACGTCATCCGCTACGCCGAGCCGGCGACGGCGAAGGGCTTCGTTTTCATGGACACGCCCGGCTTCGACCCGGTCGCCGCGACCGGACAGGTCGCGGGCGGCGCGAACCTCTTGTGCTTCACCACCGGGCGCGGCAGCGTGTTCGGCTGCAAGCCCTCGCCGTCGATCAAGCTCGCGACCAACACGGCGATGTTCCGCCGGCTGGAAGACGACATGGACGTGAACTGCGGCACCATCCTCGACGGCGAGGAGAGTGTGCAGGAATGCGGCGCCCGCATCTTCGACCTGATGCTGCGCGTCGCCTCCGGCGAACGCACCAAGAGCGAGGGCTTCGACTTCGGCGGCGCCGAGTTCGCGCCGTGGATCATCGGGGCCACGATGTAGCGACGCTTTCCACGTCTTTCACGTATTCCCCGTTGACAGAGGTCGTGGAACGTACTGTCTCCTTGCCATCATCAGGCAGAGAGAGCGATATGCCCATCATAAAGGTTACAGACTTGGTCATGAATGCGATTGCCGTACGGGGAAAGTTCGGCGAAGTGCATGATGACGTACTTCGGAGGGTTCTCCAGCTGCCTCCCAAACACCCTTCCAGGCCCGGTTCCGCCTCATCTGGGCGACGGGGCGCGGCAGCTTGCGGTTTGCGACCAAAAAAATGCGTGCGCGAGTAGAAGTCGACCAGCTACAGGTCGAATTCGAAGATGGCGCTTCCCGCAACTGGGACTTGCCCACCCCCTCAGACAGGCAGGCGATCAAGCGGATTCGGGGCGAGGCAGTGCTGTGGGCAAAGGAACAAGGCGCGACCGAGGGACAAGTGAACGCGGTGAAGAAAGCATTGACCGACGCCGGCTATTATCTCCGGTAGGGACGCGATCCGGAGCACTTTTACACAATGGCGGAGACAGCCGATGCACTGCTTGCGCGTATGCGCCGCAACCCTGCCGGCGATTGGTCCATCCGGGACGTGCAGACCGTCTGTGCTCGAAAGGGGGTCGCTGCGCTTCGCCCTCCGGCGGCGGCTCACATTACAAGATTTCGCACCCATCTCGGCGCGAAATCCTGACCATGCCTCGAGCGCTCCCGATCAAGCCGGTGTATGTTCGTAAGCT
>JBDTFI010000136.1:0-7843 GCA_039938035.1 Acetobacteraceae bacterium
GAGGATTCCAGAAGGCCGATCTGATGGACTACGGAAGCCTCTATGGGATGGGGTCCTATTTTGGCGAGGACTACACCGCCTCCATCCTCGTGCGCCTGGCGACGCTGACGCGGGACAATGTCGCGCGCGCACGGTACGGCAAGCCGTTCCCGTCCCTGACGACCGAGGAGCAGGCATCGGCGTCGGCCACGATGCGTGAGCAGCTCCAGCGGGTGGACCTGACGCGGACGGAGGTCGTCGTCCCCGACGCCCTGGCCGGGGCGATCCAGACCGCCCAGGCCGAAGTGACCAAGACCCTCAACACCGTCGATGCCGCCGCGGGGTGGACGCCAGCCTACAGCCTGAACCCGACCGACGCGGCCCAAACCGCCGACTTCCTGATCTATTCCGCCCTCACGACCGTGGCGCGCCGCCCCGGTCTCACCTGGTCGTGGACCGAGAACTGGCCGTATGAGCCGATGGTGGGCAACACGCCCACGACCAATACCTTCATCTGGACCTGGATCAGCTTCTGTTTCACGTTCTTCTCGTTCGGCCTGGTGCTGTTCATCTACGAATTCTGGCTCAACCATCCCGACGACGCGCCGATGGACCCGGTGCTCGCGAAATTCGGCCCGCTCACGCAAAGCCAGCGCAAGGCTGGAAAGTATTTCCTGTTCGTCGCCGCCGTGCTCCTGTTGCAGATCGGCGCCGGCATCATCATGGCGCACTCCTACTACGACCGCGCCAGCTTCTACGGCATCGACCTCAACTCCCTATTGCCGTTCAACTTCCTCCGCGACGTACACATCCAGGCGCCGATCATCTGGATCGGCGTGTCCTGGATCGGGGCCGGGCTGTTCCTGGCGCCCGCGATCGCCGGCGGGCGGGAGGCTCGAGGCCAGGGCTTCCTGGTGGATTTGCTGTTCTGGGTCACCGTCGCGATTGTCGTCGGCGCGCTCATCGGCAACTACTTCGGCATCATGGGCTATATCGACCGGGGCTGGTTCTGGTTCGGCAACCAGGGGCTGTCCTACATCCAGCTCGGACGGTTCTGGCAAATAGGCTTCTTCCTGGGCCTCGCGATCTGGAGCGCGCTGGTGCTGCGGGCGTTGTGGCCGAGCAGCGCCGCGCTATGGCAGGCGACACGGCAGTTCTGGTCCGGGCGGATCCGGATGGAGCATCTGATCTGGGCCGCCACCGTGAACGTTGCAGTGCTCTATGCGTTCGGCATGATCCCGCTCACCGGGATCGAGAAGTCGTTCACCATCGCCGACTTCTGGCGCTGGTGGGTGGTGCATCTGTGGGTCGAGCAATCCTTCGAGTTCTTCGCAGCCACCATGAGCGCCTATCTGCTGATGGCGACCGGGCTGATCTCGCGCAAGCTCGCCGAGCGCGCGACCTATTTCGAGATCATCCTGATCTTCCTGGGCGGTGTGATCGGCACTGGGCACCATCTCTACTGGGCGGGCGGCCCCAGCCTATGGGTGCCGATGGGCAGCATGTTCTCGTTCATCGAGGTGCTGCCCCTGGTCCTGCTGATCATCGAGGCGATCCACCAGTACTGGCTGATCACCGCGAACCGGGAGTTCCAGTACCGGCTCGCCTACACGTACATCATCGGCGCGGCGTTCTGGAATTTCGTCGGCGCCGGCGTGTTCGGCGGCGGGACGCTGAATGCGCCGCTTGTCAACTACTACGAGCACGGGACGTTCCTCACGCTCAACCACGCCCATACGGCGCTGTTCGGCGCCTTCGGATTGCTGGGGATCGGCCTGATCTATTTCTGCCTGCGCTACCGGGCGGGTGATCGCGTCGCTTTCTCCGACCGGGCCGGGATGCTTGCCTTCTGGCTCTACAATTTCGGGCTGGTGCTGTGGATCCTGCTGAACTTCTTCCCGATCGGCTGGGCGCAGCTGGAAGCGGTGTATGAGCACGGCTTCGCCTACGCCCGCAGCGCGGCGTTCTACGACACCACGCTCTTCTGGCAGTGGATGCGGCTGCCGGGCGACGTGGTCTTCGCCGTCGGCGTCGTGCTGATGGCGTGGGACTTCATCGTCAAGCTGCGTCCCATCAACCCGCAATCAGCCACGGAGACGGGGCTCGCCCAGCCGCAAGCCGGCGATTGACCAATGTCAGGCTCGAACCCGCATTCCCCCGACTCGGCGTTCGGGGACAGGCTCCCCGTTACCGAAAGGAGGGGAGGACGCCAGCCATGATGAACCGGGAAGAAATTCTGGGCCGATATCGCCATCTGCGTGAGGTCGGCAGGCGCCACCACAGTGCCGCCCTCCAATTCCTTGCCCGAACGACGGTGCTGGAACACGCTAGGCGTCTTGGCCTGGCGGCGGGTCGGATGATCATTGCCGACAGCGACGAGGAATTGACGCTGGTGTTCGATTTGGCGATCTACACCGCGAAGGAAGGCCGCACCCGCGCCATCGATCGCTACGCCAAGGCGGCGCGACTGGCATCAGGCACCGACGAGTCGCTGACGCTTGATGCCATGCGCAACGCACGGTTCTCGATCTGGCGGGTCGAGCGCCGCCACGATACGGCCGGAGTGATCGTCACCGACGCACTGCGCCAAGCCGATGCCTGGCTGATCGACGAGGGCCTGGAAGCGAGCGTCCAGGAAGGCTTTTGCTTCGCCGGCCGGCTGTATGATATCGACGATTTCGCAGTGACCTGCGGCGTCGTCGTTCCCGTCGATCGTGACATCATTGAGGACGCCTTGGCGGATCCTCTGGTCTGCCGCCATCCCGATCCGGAGCGGGTCGGCGATGACCCGCGATTCGCCGCCGCGATCTATCGCGCCGCCCTTGATGACGGCATCATGGAGCGCGTCTTGTTCAACTGATCCGCACATCACGCGTCGCCCGCGATGCGGCTCCGCGGCATCATGAACCGCGCGTGGGCTACGGCTCGCCGTACCCCGCCGGATGCGTCTCGCGCCAAGCGTAGGCGGTGCGGACGATATCCTCCAGCCGTTCGAACCGCGGCCGCCAGCCCGCCTCCCGCCTGATCCGTTCCGAGGCGGCCACCAGCACCGCCGGATCGCCGGCACGGCGTGCGGCAAATACGTGCGGCACGGCGCGTCCGCCGACCGCCTCGACCGCACGGATCACGTCAAGCACCGAATAGCCCGCCCCGTTGCCGAGATTGTAGGTGACGCTGCCCTCGGCCAGCCGTTCCAGCGCCAGCACATGGGCCTCCGCCAGATCGACGACGTGGACGTAGTCGCGCACGCAGGTGCCATCCGGCGTTTCATAGTCGGCGCCGAACACCTCGAGCGGCGGACGACGTCCGAGTGCGGCGTCGATCGCCAGCGGGATCAGGTGCGTCTCCGGCCGATGGTCCTCCCCGATCCGCCCCAGCGGGTCGGCGCCGGCGGCGTTGAAGTAGCGCAGACAGGCGCTGCGCAGCCCGTGCACGCGCCCGGCCCAGAGCAGTGCCCGCTCGATCATCCATTTGCTCTCGCCGTAGGGCGAGCCGGGGTTGACGCGTGCGTCCTCGGCGATCGGCACCGTGTCCGGCGTGCCGAACAGATTGGCGGTCGAGGACAGCACGAAACGCGGGATGGCGTGACGCACGCAGGCCTCGATCAGGCTTATGCCGTTGATCCCGTTCTCCAGCAGGTAGCGGAACGGCAGCCTCATGCTCTCGCCCACCAGCGACAGCGCCGCGAAATGCAGGACGCCATCCCATGGTCCGTCCGCCAGCACGGCATCGACCGCAGCGGCATCGGCGAGGTCGCATTCGACCAGCCGCACGTCAGCCGGGAGTGCCGCCCGATGGCCCTGGCGCAGATTGTCGAGCACCACGACCTGATCGCCGCGCGCGGCGAGGGCGAGCACGACATGGCTGCCGACGAAGCCGGCACCCCCCGTGACCAGATAGCGCATCTCGCTCCTTTGGGGTCTGATAAGCCGTCGCGTGAGAGGTAGCCGCCATGCAGTACGGAATCCACCTGCCCCATATCGGCCGCAAGGCGAGCCCGGCGTCCATCCGCGACGCCGCGGTGCAAGCCGAGGCGCTCGGCTTCGACGACGTCTGGGTGAGCGAGCATATCGTCGTGCCGCGCGACGCCGGCTACCCGCCCTCGCCTTCCTTCTATGATCCGGTCCTTACACTCACCTGGGCGGCGGCGGCGACCAGCCGGGTCCGCCTCGGCACCTCCGTCCTCGTACTTCCCATGCGCCACCCGCTGCCTCTCGCCAAGGAACTAGCCACGTTACAGAACCTGTCCGAGGGCCGCCTCATCCTGGGGGCGGGCGTGGGCTGGCTGGAGGCGGAATTCGCCGCCCTCGGCGTGCCGTTCTCCGAACGCGGCCGGCGGATGGACGAGGGGATCGCGATGATGCGCGCCGTCTGGTCCGACGATCCCGTCAGCTTCACGGCGAAATGGATCCCGGCGGTGATCGAGGACATGCGGATGCAACCGCGCCCGATGGCGCCTATCCCGATCTGGATCGGCGGCAACTCCGCGCCCGCCTTGCGCCGTGCCGCCCGGCTCGACGGCTGGCACGCCAGCCGGGTCACGCCGGAACAGGTCGCGCCGATCGTGGCCAGGCTTCGCGCCGAGCGGCCCGACACCGGCTTCACTTTGTCGGTGCGCTGTCGCTGGGACGGACACGACGAGGCCGGGTCGCGCGCCCGATTCGCCGCCTACGAAGCCGCCGGCGTGCAGCACCTTCTGATCGAGCCGCAGGAGCGCGAAATCGCCGACTGGCACCGCGCGGTCGAGCGGATCGCCGCCGCTCGGCCCTGATGCGTCCCGCTCAGGCCGCCACGCGCTGGACCGCGAACGGCCCATGCCCCGCCGCGACATGGCCGGATTCGGTGGCGGCGGAGCGGAAATACTGCAGGACATAGACCCGCACGGCGCTGGTCCGTCCGCCGCGCAGCCGCAGCGCGTCGATGGCGCGGATCAGCCCGTGCAGGTCCTGACCCTCCCGCTCGCAGATCTCGCCCAGCGCCTCCCATAGCTCGGGCTCCAGGCGCATACTGGTCCGCCCGGTGTCAGCGACCACGTTGCGGTTGACTAGCCTGCTCGGAGGCATGGGGGTTCCTTCGACGATCCGTAGCCCATAGCCAAGCACGCCGACGTTAAGGGATGGTTTCGGGAACGCCGGTTTTCATATCGGCAGCTTCGCCGCTTTCATCCGCTCCATCGCGAACCTGCTGGAGACGTTGCGCAGCGGCACCGCGGCGATCAGCCGGCGGTAGAACCCGTCATAGGCGGCGATGTCGGGCACCACGACGTGCAGCAGGTAGTCGACGTCCCCGCTCATGCGCCACGCATCCACGACCTCCGCCATCCCGGCGATCACCTCGGCGAAGCGGGCTAGCCAGGCGGCGGAATGATCCGCCGTCTCCACCTCGACGAACACCGCGACCGGCAGGCCGATCCTGGCGGGGTCGATCACCGCGACCCGCTTCAGGATGATCCCGTCCTGCTCCATGCGCCGGATACGCTTCCAGCACGGCGTCGCGGTCAGACCGACCCGCCCGGCGATGTCGGCGAGCGACAGCGTGGCGTCCTCGCTGAGCAATCGCAGGATCTCGCGATCGATGCGATCCAACTCCTTGTCGGCAATCATGATCCCTCTTCCGGCGTGGGTGCGGCCCTATACCCGGGGTCCGGAGAAAATCCTACTCCGCTATCCGGGACTGCTCCTCCGGCGTGCGCAAGGTGAGTGCCAAAGCGTGCAACCCGTTGGCGAACTCGGCCGCGAGCGCCTCATACACGGCGCGGGAGCGGGCGACCCGGCTCATCCCACGGAACGCGTCGGCGACGACCAGCACCGAATAGTGCGTCTCCCCGCCCGGTCGGGCACCGGAATGCCCGGCGTGCCTCGCGCTGTCATCGACGACGCGCAGCTCCGCCGGCGCGAAGGCCGCGCGCAGGGCGGCTTCCAATCGGGCCGTACGGCTCGCATGGCGGGATCGCATGGCAGCCATATCGGTCCTGGAAGGGCGCTCGCCAAGACCATTGCCAACGCGATGAGGCGGCGCACATAACCTCTCATCATGCCCCGCCGCCCCTCGCGACCCCGGGCCTACGCACCCGACCCGGCGGCGCCGGGCCGGCCCTGCGACATGCCCGGCTGTGGCGCGATGGGCGAGTACCGGGCGCCCAAGTCGCGGACCGACCTGCGCGAATACTGGTGGTTCTGCCTCGAACACGTCCGCATCTACAACGCCTCCTGGGACTACTATCGCGGCATGAGTCCCGGGCAGATCGAGGTGGAGCTTCGGCGCGACACCGCCTGGCAGCGGCCCAGCTGGCCGCTCGGCCGCCTGGGGCCGGCGGACTGGGAAAAGGAGCAGCTCCGCGACCCGCTGCATGTGCTCGCCGCCGGTCGGCTTCGGCGCGACGGCGTCGACCGCCGAGCGGCGGCCCATCATGCGCCGGCGGAGCTGCGCGAGCCGCTGTCGACGCTCGGGCTGTCCTGGCCGCTGACGCTGGAGGCGTTGAAGACCCGCTACAAGGAGCTGGCGAAGGCGACCCATCCCGATGCCAACGGCGGCGACCCCATCGCCGAGGAGCGATTCAAGGTCATCAATCTCGCCTACGCCGCGCTGCGCTCGCGCCTCATGCAGGAACCTGGCCTCGCGGCGGCCGGTTGAACACCCGGGTCGCGCGGCTTAGACTCGAACACGAACGAAGAGGACACGCTGGCTGATGAACAAGGTCGCCGCACTCGCCGATATCCGCCCCACCTCGGCCATCGACCTCCCGGACACCGAGATCTCGGCCCGCGAGACGTTCGGCATCGACACGGACATGGTGGCCCCGGCATTCTCGATCCGCACCGAGCACGTGCCGGACATCGACCTTGCGTACAAGTTCGACCAGGAGACGACGCTCGCGATCATCGCCGGTTTCGCCTTCAACCGCCGCGTCATGATCCAGGGCTATCACGGCACCGGCAAATCGACCCACATCGAGCAGGTCGCGGCACGGCTGAACTGGCCCTGCATCCGGATCAACCTCGACAGCCACATCAGCCGCATCGACCTGATCGGCAAGGACGCCATCGTGCTGCGCGACGGCAAGCAGGTGACGGAGTTCCGCGAGGGCATCCTGCCGTGGGCGATCCAGCACGCCTGCGCGCTGGTGTTCGACGAGTACGACGCGGGACGACCCGACGTGATGTTCGTGATCCAGCGAGTGCTGGAAGTCGAGGGCAAGCTGACCCTGCTCGACCAGAACCGGGTGATCCGCCCGCACCCCTCCTTCCGCCTGTTCTCCACCGCCAACACCGTGGGCCTCGGCGACACCACCGGCCTCTATCACGGCACCCAGCAGATCAATCAGGGGCAGATGGATCGTTGGAACATCGTCGCCACCCTGAACTACTTGCCGCACGCGCTGGAGACCGGGATCGTGCTGGCGAAGATGGGCGAGGAGGGCAACGAGCCAGGCATGAAGAAGCAGGTCGAGGCGATGGTGGCACTCGCCGACCTCACCCGCGCCGGCTTCATCAACGGCGACATCTCGACCGTCATGTCGCCACGTACGGTCATCACCTGGGCCGAGAACGCGCGGATTTTCGGCGACATCGGCTTCGCGTTCCGGATGACATTCCTGAATAAGTGCGACGAAGCGGAGCGGGCGACGGTCGCCGAATACTACCAGCGCTGCTTCAACGAGGAGCTGCCGACCGGGCTGATGATGGCGCGGAAGGTGTAATGGAGTCTGGTGTCCTCAGAGCGACCCCTCCCCCAACCCCTCCCGCAAGGGGAGGGGAGCAAGAGACTCCGCGCCGTCGACTCCCCCTCCCCTTGCGGGAGGGGGTCGGGGGGAGGGATCGAGGCTCCCGCGTAATCGGTGCGAATCCCCTGCGATGAGCACCAC
>JBDTFI010000137.1:0-9031 GCA_039938035.1 Acetobacteraceae bacterium
TAGTAGGCGTCCTTGTGGTCGGTGAAGACGCGGCTGTCGATCTCGCGGGTGTATGTCCCGTCGGCGGCCTTGGCGATCCGCAGCAGGTAGAAATCCTCGATCGGGAAATGGTTGGTGTTGTAGGTGAAGTGGCCGCGCACGGACGGGTACGCCGCCTGCTCCATGCGGGCGATCATGCCCTTCTTGTCGGTGAGGTCGCCATGCGCGGCGCGCACCGCGTCGTCGATCATGTTGATCGCATCGAAGGACTGCGCCGCGTAGTACGAGGGGACGTAGTGGTATTTCGCCTCGAACGCGGTCACGAACTGTTTGTTGCGCGCGTTGTCGAGGTCGGGCGCCCAGAACCCGGCCTCGTAGTTGCCGGCGGCGGAATCGCCTAGCGCCGGCAACGTCGTCTCGTCGACCGAGAACGCCGAATAGAGCGGGATCGTCTCGCGCAAGCCGGATTGGGCGTATTGCTTGACGAACTGGATGCCCATCCCGCCCGGCAGGAAGACGAACACCGCCTTCGGCTTGGCCGCCCTGATCTCGCTGATCTCCACCTGATAATCGGCCTGGCCGGGCTTGGTGTACAGCTCCGCGGTGACGCGGCCCTTGAAGTACCGCCTGAAGCCGTTGAGCATGTCCTTGCCGGCGGCGTAGTTGGGCGCGATCATGTAGACGTCGTTGATACCCTTGTCGTTCATGTACTTGCCCATCGTCTCCGGCGTCTCGTCATTCTGCCAGGAGGCCGAGAAGTAGTTGGGCGCGCACATCGCGCCGGCCAGTTCGTGCGGACCGGCATTGGCGCCGATCATGATGACCCCGGACTTGATCGCCGGCTCGTAGGAGGCGAGCAGGACGTTGCTCCAGATGTAGCCGGTGAGGAAGTCTACCTTGTCGCGCTTCAGCATCTCCTCGGTTACCTGGCGCCCGACATCGGGGCGAAACTGGTCGTCGCCATAGACGATGGACGCCGGGATGCCGCCGATCTTGCCGCCGAGCATGTCGATCGCGAGGTCGGCGGCGTCCTTCATGTGCTTGCCGATGATGCCGGACGGGCCGGACAGCGTAGTGACGAAGCCGATCTCGACGTGATCGGCGGCGGCGTGTCCTGACGCCGGCATCAATCCAAGGGCGGCGGCTCCCGCCACGACGAGTCCGACCAGCCTGTTCACGTGCGCCTCCCGCGTTTTGGCGGCATCATAGAGGCGGCTAGAGGCAACACAAGGAAACGTGAGACATGGCGAGGATCGTCGCGGTCGAGACGTGGCTGACCCGGATACCGTTCGACATGGGCGCCAAGCCCGTCACCTTCGGCGGCATCGGCTGGCAGGCGATGAACACGCTGTGGCTGCGCGTCGCCACCGATGACGGGATGGAGGGCTGGGGCGAGGGCTTCGGGCACGCCTGCGTCGCCGCGACGCGCGCGGTGATCGACACCCAGCTGGCACCGGTGGTGCTGGGCCAGGATGCGCGCGACATCGCCGGGTTGCGCCGGCGGCTGAGCCAGAGCTTCCATCTGTTCGGCGGCAACGGGCCGCACGTGTACGCGCTGTCGGCGCTTGACATCGCGTTGTGGGATCTCGCCGGCAAGGCGGCAGGTCTGCCGCTGTGGCGGCTGTGGGGTGGGGCGCCGACCGAAAGCCTGACGTGCTATGCTAGCCTGCTGCGCTACGGCGCGCCGGACCTGGTCGCGGCTTCCTGCGAACGGGCGCTGGCGCGCGGACATCGCGATATCAAGCTGCACGAGATCGAGCTGCCGATGATCCGCGCGGCACGCCAGGCGATCGGGGCCGAGACGCGCCTGATGGTCGACACGAACTGTCCCTGGAGCGTGGCCGAGGCGACGAGGATGGCCCGCGCGGTACGCGAACTGGACCTGACATGGCTGGAGGAGCCGGTGTGGCCACCGGAGGATTACTCCGGGCTTGCCCGCGTGCGCGCCGAGGGTGTCCCGATCGCCGCTGGCGAGAACACCGGTGGACTGTTTGCCTTTAAGGCGCTGTTCGAGGCCGGCGCGCTTGATGTCGCGCAGCCGAGCGTCACCAAGATCGGCGGCCCGTCGGCCTCACTCGAAATCGCCGCGCTGGCGCGCGCCTTCGGCGTGCGGCTGGTGCCGCATAACGCGACGTTCGGAATGGGCTATCTGGCCTCGCTCCATATCAACGCGACCGTCGCGCCCAGCGCGCCGTTCGAGCATCTGTTCATCGATCTGGAGGACAGCCCGCTGGGCGATCTGGTACGTCCCACCGAGGGGCGGGTACGCGTGCCAGATCAGCCGGGACTCGGGCGCGATCCCGATCTGGCGAGCTTGCGGAAATACGCGGTGGGGGAGCCGACGTTGCACCGGGCCTGACGAACGGGCTAGACGGCGCCATGCCGCATCCCGCCTCCATGACCGGCTTCGCCCGCACCGAGGGGACGCACGAGTCGAAAGCCTGGGTTTGGGAGTTGCGCAGCGTCAACGGGCGTGGGCTCGAGTTGCGGTTTCGCTTGCCGCCCGGCCTCGATGCGCTAGAGCCGGCGCTGCGCGAGGCGGCCGGGCGGGTGCTCAAGCGCGGCAATGTCACCGCGAACCTGACGTTGCGCCGCGACGAGGCGGGGCGGCTCGCGCCCGATCCGGCGGCGCTCGAACAGGCGTTGCGGCTGGCGTTGGAGTTGCGCGCGCGCATCCCCGATTGCCCGCCGATCCGCGCCGAGGCGCTGCTGGCGCTGCCGGGCGTGCTTCGCCCCTCGGGCGGAGAACCGGCGGACGCGAGCGACGCCCCGATCGCGATGCTGCGGGCGGGATTCGAGGGGGCGCTGGCCGGGCTTGTGGAGGCCCGGCGCGCGGAGGGCGCGCGGATCGGGGCGATGCTGATCGCGCTGCTCGAGGAGATCGCCGGGTTGCGCGATCGCGCGGCGGCGGAGGCGGCGGGACAGCCGGCGGCACAGCGGGAGCGGATGCTCGACGCGGTACGCGCGTTGCTCGCCGAGGTGCCGCCGCTGCCGGAGGAGCGCATCGCCCAGGAGGTCGCGCTGCTCGCAGCGCGCTCGGACGTGCGGGAGGAACTGGATCGGCTGGCGAGCCACATCGCGGCGGCGCGCGCATTGCTGGCCGAGTCGGGGGCAGTCGGGCGGCGGCTCGATTTCCTGGTGCAGGAGTTCAATCGCGAGGCGAATACGCTGTGCAGCAAGGCGGCGAGTTCGGCGCTGACGGCGACGGGGCTACGGCTGAAGGCGGCGATCGAGCAGTTCCGCGAGCAGGTGCAGAATATCGAATGACGGGATCGTCCGCCCCTCACCCGCCGCTTCGCGGCGACCTCTCCCAAGAGGAGAGGTGGATACTTCACCTCTCCCCTTGGGAGAGGTCGGCAAGCGAAGCACGCCGGGTGAGGGTCGCATGATCCCCCGCCGTGGCCTCTGTCTCGTGCTCGCCGGCCCCTCGGGCGGGGGGAAAAGCTCCGTCGCGCGCGCGTTGCGGGAGTTGGAGCCGGCGCTTTCGGCGTCGGTCAGCGTCACCACCCGCCCGGCGCGACCGAACGAACTCGACGGCGTCGACTACCATTTCCGCGACGAGGCGGCGTTCGAGGCGATGCAGGCGGCGGGGGCGCTGTTGGAGTGGGCGCGGGTGCTGGGCCGGCATTTCTACGCCACGCCGCGCGCGCCCGTGGAGGCCACGCTGGCCGCCGGACGCGACATGATCTTCGACATCGACTGGCAAGGCTTTCGCAGCTTGCGCGCGGCGCTGCCGGGCGATGTCGTCGGGGTGTTCCTGCTGCCGCCGGCGATGGCGGCGCTGGAGGCACGGCTGCGCGCACGCGGCGGCGATCCACCGGACGAGATCGCCCGGCGCATGGCACGCGCGCGCGACGAGATCACCCATTGCGGCGAGTTCGACCATGTGCTGGTCAACGAAGAATTCGATCGCACGGTCGCCGAGACGCGCGCTGTGCTTCACGCAGCACGGACGGCGAAGGCGCGCCTCGCCGGGCTTCAGGCGTTCTGCGACGGGCTGACGACGGGCGCGCCCGCGTCGAACTGATCGAGCACGCGCGCGATGTGCGCTGCCGCGCCGTCGCGGTCGTGCATCGTGTAGAGCGAGGCGGCGAGGCGTACCGGGTCGCCCGAATAGTACCGCTCATAGAGTTGCTGGCGGCCGGAGAACGAGGATACCGCGGCATCGAAGGCGAGGCGAAACAACTTGATCCGCGAACGCGAATCCGCGTTGGCGGACTGGAAATATGTCTCGACATCCGGCCAGACTTCGCTGTTCGTCTCCGCATAGGACGGCACCGCGACCAGGCCGCCGGCGCCGAGCGTCTGGATGATCTCGCACATGCGGGTGAACATCTTGGAAAACATCATCCGCACGGTCCACAGCGGCATCTCGGCCGGCGTGATGACGCCTTGGGCGTTGGGCGCCGCGTCCGCCTCTGAGGCGCGCAGGCAGGCGTGGCAGAAGGCGGCGAACTGGATGGTCTCGGCGAGCATCCCCTGGACGTGCAGATGCTGGTCGATGTTGGTGGACCGCGCGATGGAGATCGCGAGGTCGCGCATGAACTCGGCCTTCGCCAGGTTCTTGGTGCAGAACTGGTGCATGACCTGCGCCATCGCGCCGGTGCGGTTGTAGAGGCCGTTGCACATCGCCGCGTCGCGATGGATGAACACCCGCTCCCACGGCACCAGCACGTCCTTGAACACCGCCATCGAATCCTGCTCCTCGAAGCGCGAGGATAGCGGATAGTCGATCGGCGAGGCGGCATCGAGGTGCGCGACGGACGGACGGCAGATGAAGCGCAGACCGGGGCTCGCGACTTTCGCGCTAAAGCCGAAGGCGTAGGGCGCCGCGTCGGGGCTGTCGCTGATATAGGTGGACGGCATCACCAGGATGTCGTCGGAGAACGCGGCGAGGGTGGAGACCATGCGCGCACCGGTGATGACGATGCCCGCATCCGTCTCGCGCACGATCTTGGCGGCGAGATCCTTCGATTGCTGCTCCACCGGGCGCGACCGATCGACCTGCGGGTTGACCAGCGTGTGCGTCATCGTGAGGTCGTTCTCGCGCACGTGCAGATAATAGTTCAGGACGTTGTCGGCGAAGTGTTTGTCCTTCTCGCCGAACGCGAGGTTGGCGGAGGCGAAGCCGGTCAGCATGACGTTCATGTAGTCCGGGCTGCGACCCAACATGCCGCACGTCGAGTCGTTCCAGGTCTTTACCATCTCCCGCCGGGCCACGAGGTCGTCGATCGAAGCAGGTTGGATGAACGACAGCCCGACCGGCGCGCCGGTGCTCGGCGAGGCGTAGGTCATGCGGGCGCGCAGATCAGGGCCGTGCTGCATGTCGTACAGCGCCGCCACCGCGCGCGCCGCGCCGGCGAAGCGGCGGTCGGTGGTGACGTCGCGCACACGCTCGCCGTCAATCCAGATTTCGCGATCGTCGCGCAGCGCCGCGAGATACGCCGCTCCGGTGCGGATTCCCATGTGCTTATGGCTCCAGTGCCAGCAGGCCGTAGCCGGTGATCAGCGGGGCGTGGTAGTTGCGGTGGACACGGCGCACCCGCGCGCCGAGCGCGGCACGCATCGCCAGCCAGAGGATCATCTCCACCGACTCCGCACCGCCGCGCTCCATGTAGTCGTGGTGCGAGAGCGCAGCGAGCTGTTCGGGGTCGGATTCCAGCAGGTCGAGGAAGCGGGAATCCCATTCGGGACTGACCATGCCGAAGCGCTCGCCGTGCAGCTGATGCGACAATCCGCCGGTGCCCATGACGACGACGCGGCGATCGTCGGGGAAGGTCTCGACCGCGCGGCGGATGGCGGCGCCGAGGCGCCAGAGGCGGCGTGCGGTCGGCATCGGGTGCTGGATGACGTTGACCGCGATCGGGATGATCGGCGCCGGCCAGCGCGCATCGGTCAGCATCGGCAGCACCGAGAGGATGCCGTGATCGACCGCCATCTCCTGGCAGATGGTCGGGTCGAACTCGTCCTCGACGAGGCTGCGCGCGAGGTGCCAGCCAAACGCGGAATCGCCCGGCAGATCGGGCAGGTCGCGCTTGCCCCAGCCCTCGTCGGCCTGCGGAAACGCATCGGCGACGCCGAGCGCGAAGGTCGGGTAGGCGTCGAAGAAGAAGCGGTTCATGTGGTCGTTGTAGACGACGATCATCAGATCGGGCCGTAGGTCGGCGAGCCAGCTTTTGACCGGCTGGTAGCCGTCGAACAGCGGCGCCCAGAGCGGGTCCGCCTGCTGGCCCTTGTCCCATGCCTGCGCGATGGAGGGCGCGTGGGAACTGCCGATGCCGCCGACGATGCGCGCCATGTCAGTGCCCTTTCAGGCCCGGCAGGCTGGATTTCAACTGATCGAGCGTCTCGCCGCGCATCTGGGCGCCGACCTCGAGCAGGTTTTGGCCGAGCGTGCCGGCGATCTTGATCATCAGGTAGATGCTGCCGCCGGCGCGGATCGTGGCCGCCCAGTCGCGGCGGCCGATGATGTCGATCTCCGCGTCCGTCAGACCCATCGCGCGCATGATCCCGGCCTCGTCGGCCCGGAACCGCTCCCGGTTCGCGGGGTCGGTCAGCGACATGGCGAGGCGATTGAGGCGATAGCCGTGCTGGGAGCGTTCGCCGGTGAAAACGGTGGTGCCCGGGATCTCGGTCATCGGCGAAGCTTAGCTTGAGGCCGGGGCGGCGTCACGCACCGTATCGCGTCTCCATCTCGGCCGCGACCTGCGCTTCCGGCTGAAACTTCGTGCCCGCCAACCAAAGCTCCGTCACCGCGCCCGTCTTGTCGCGCTTGCGCCGGATGCGCTCGCCATGGCTCAGATAGCCTCCCGCGAGCGCGATGCGCCCTTTGTCCTTGCCGGTTATCTTCAGTTCGCTCGCATCGAGGAACGGATTGCCGATATGCGGATTGGCGGCGATCACGACATCGCCCATCGGCACGAGATCGACAGCACCCCACGTGCTCCACCAGCGGCCGGTCCAGTCGCCCGTCTTCCGCGCGGGGGCGCCTCGCGTCGCGAAGGCGCGCAGGATGTGCATCGTGCCGTCAAGCAAGTACCAGGCCCAGCCATCGACGGCGTTGGTCAGCACGCACACGGTCAGTTCGTGCCCGGGGATAACGCAGGTGCGCGTGATGGTGCCCTGAAAGCCGCCGGCGTGGCCGAACCAGTCCCAGCCCCCAAGTGTCCCGCTGATGATGCCGAGACCGTAGTGCGATTCCGGAGTCGTGTGTTGATTTCGCCAGTGCCGGCGGGTCATCTCGCGTCGACTGTCGATCGAAAGGACGCTGTTTTTCGCGCCGGGCGCGAGTTGCGCGAAGAACCGCGCCACGTCGCTCGCCGTGCTGACGACGCCTGCGGCGGGCGCCATCGCATTGGTCGGATTGTCGCCGGGGATGATGACGCGCCGGCCGAGCAATAGCTTGCTGCTGTGGCCATGCGCGAAAGGCGAGCCCTCGGTGATCGGCATGTCCGGATCGGTCTCCTTCAGTCCGACCGCGTCGATGATCTCGCGCTTTATCCAGGGCCTGTACGGCTCGCCCGCCACCGCCTCGACGACGAGGCCCAGCAGGCCGAAACCGTGGTTGGAGTATTTGAATCGCGTGTTGGGTTCGATGGCCGGGGGCGCTTGGAGGTCCGCCATCAGCTCCTCGGCGTTCAGATAGGGCCGCCGATCGGCGAACTGTCCTGAATCGACGCCGTCGCGGGTGAGGCCGGCGCTGTGGGAAAGGAGCTGGCGGATCGTCGTTTCGGCGACCCGGGGATTCAGTTGCTTCACATACTGGCCGACCGGATCATCCAGACGAAGGGCGCCGTTCTCCCGCAGCTTCATGATGCCGGCGGCGGTGAAGCTCTTGGAGTGCGACGCGATCCGAAAGCGATGCCGCGGCGTGAGCCGCTCCCCGCTCACGAGGTCGGCGTGACCGAACGCCTGCTCGAGGATAATCCTGTCACGGCGGGCGACGACGACCACGCAGCCGGGCTGCTCGGATTGTCGCATCTGAAACTCGAACCACGAGGGAATGTAGTCGAGGGCGGCTTGCAGCCACTTGTCCATGCGTCCGTTCCCGAATGCGATGGCGCAATGGACCCCAAGGCGGCCGCTGCGGTCAACTTGCTTCGATTGCCGTCAGCCGCCGGCCTCGGCCCGGTGCAATCCGACGCCGCCGATCGCCCGAGAACGTCCTCAATTAGCTGTGGCTTCTGGCCTATCGGGGCTCGGAGCCTGGGTGCGGCAGCAAGGCCTGTGCGACCGCCGGCTGGGCGCGGCCGATGACGCGGTAGAGCCGGAAGCCCTCCACGACCCGCGTCCCGCTTCGGCGCTCGATCGTGCCGACCGCGTGGACCGAGGCCCAGGCACCCATGTCGATGTCGGGGCCACGGCGGGCACTGCGGACCAGGATGCCTTGTTTGCCGGCGAGCCTTGGGCGGGGCAGCGCGAACAGGGACCAGCGGGGTTCAACCCCGATCACAGCGACGCCGGGAAGGGCGCGGGCAAGCTCGGCGGCTTCCCCATAGTCATCGGAGGCGACGAAGCTCGCGCCGGCCCCGCGACGCGCCGCATCCACCTGCGCGGCGAGGTCGCGCCAACCAGCGAGATGCAGCGCGATCGGATCGAGCCGGGGCGGCAGCGGGAACGGAGCGGCGGCGGCCTGTACGTACACCAGCGCGGTGACGGCGAGGCCGAGCGCCACGGCGGGCGCGTGCAGGCGTAGCCACAGGCGGCGTTCCAGCCCGGCGGCCGCGAGCGCCGCGGAGGGGTAGAGCACGGCCGGCCAGTTACCCTGCACGCGATCGCCGAAGGCGTGCTGGACGAACACGATCGCCGGGATGAACGTCAGCAGCGCGAGCAGCGTCCAGACGGGATCGCGCCCTCGCCAGCCGCGCCGCAAGGCGAGGAATGCGCCGGCCACGCACAGCGCGAACACCAGCGGAGTCGCCAGGCCCGCCTGCCCGGCCGCCAGCTCGGCGAGAAAGCGGATCGCGTTGGTGGGACGAAAATCGCCCAGCCGGCCGCCCTGTTTGGCGAAGCTCGCCCAGCCATGCGCGGCGTTCCAGGCGATCACGGGCGC
>JBDTFI010000138.1:0-8068 GCA_039938035.1 Acetobacteraceae bacterium
CTTCTCGGCCTGTTGTACCACGGCTGCGATGACGTCGCCGACGTGCGCGGCACCACGGCGCTGGGCGGCGGCGGCTTCGACGATCTGCGCGACGGCATCCTGACGCTGCCGGCCGCCCTTGCCATCAGCGACCCGGACGTGGCCCGCGCCTTCGCCGATCCGGCGAACCACTCCCTGGGATTCCTCGCCGGGGCGTTCCGCGCGAAGCTGCAAGACGCCGAAGCCTGTCTCGACGGGATCGCCGAAGAGGCGCGGACCGAAGCACGCCTGTTCGCCGCCGATCCCCGCCCGCTTATCGCGCTGGTGGACCGCACGCGGACGCTGTCGGGCGCCTAAAGGGCGGACGCGGGCCTGAACCGACGCCTTCGCGCTCGCATCCGGGCGTCCGCCGCCCTATGTGTGCGGCGCAGCACCCCGCGTCCGGGCGATCCGACGCGCCTGGAATCCCCCACGGACGCACGAAAGAAGACGCATGGACATCCGCAACGTCGCCATCATCGCCCATGTCGATCATGGCAAGACCACGCTCGTGGACCAGCTTCTGCGCCAGTCGGGCGCCTATCGCGAGCACCAGTTGGTGACCGACCGCGCGCTCGACCGCAACGAGTTGGAACGCGAGCGGGGCATCACCATCCTCGCCAAATGCGCCTCGGTGGTCTGGAAGGGCACGCGGATTAACATCGTCGATACGCCCGGCCACGCCGATTTCGGCGGCGAGGTGGAGCGCATCCTGAACATGGTCGATGGCGCCCTGGTGCTGGTCGATGCCGCCGAGGGGGTGCTACCGCAGACCAAGTTCGTGGTCAGCAAGGCGCTCGCCCGTGGCCTCAAGCCGATCGTGGTGGTCAACAAGGTCGATCGTGCCGACGGCCGCCCCGACGAGGTGCATACCGAGATTTTCGACCTGTTCGCCGCCCTTGGCGCCACCGACGCGCAGCTCGATTTCCCGATGTTGTTCGCCTCCGGCCGGCATGGCTGGGCCGACGCCACGCTGGACGGCCCCCGCAAGGACCTCTCGGCGTTGTTCGACATGATTCTGGCGCATGTCCCGGCCCCCGCGCTCGACGCCGAGGCGCCGTTTGCGATGATCGCGACCATCCTCGAATACGACAATTTCCTCGGCCGCGTGCTGACCGGACGGCTGGAGCAGGGAAGGGCGCGGCTGAACATGCCGGTCAAGGTGCTGCACGCGAACGGCACGGTCGTCGAGACCGGGCGGATGACCAAGCTGCTGTCCTTCCGCGGCCTCGACCGCGTCCCGGTCGAGGAGGCGGAGGCGGGCGACATCATCGCGGTCGCCGGGCTGTCCGAGGCGACGGTCCCCGACACGATCGGCGCCCCCGAACTGGCCGGCCCGCTGCCGGCCACCCCGGTCGATCCGCCGACCTTGGCGATGACCTTCCGCATCAACGATGGCCCGCTGGCCGGGCGCGAGGGCAAGAAGGTCACAAGTCGCCAGATCCGCGAGCGCCTGTTCCGCGAGGCCGAGGGCAACGTCGCCATCCGCGTCACCGACAGCAACGAGACCGAGGCCTTCGAGGTCGCTGGGCGCGGCGAGTTGCAGCTCGGCGTGCTGATCGAGCAGATGCGCCGCGAAGGCTTCGAGCTGTGCATCGGCCGGCCTCGCGTGCTCACCCGGCGCAACCCGGAGACCGACGCGCGCGAGGAGCCGATGGAGGAGGCGCTGGTCGACGTAGACGAGCCGTTCTCCGGCGTGGTGGTCGACAAGATGACCCGTCGCAAGGGCGAACTGCGCGACATGCGCCCATCGGGCGGCGGCAAGCTGCGATTGACGTTCCTGATCCCGAGCCGCGGGCTGATCGGCTATCATGGGGAGTTTCTGACGGATACGCGCGGGACGGGCATCATGAACCGCCTGTTCGCCGGCTACGGTCCGTGGAAGGGACCGATCGAGGGAAGGCGCACCGGCTCGCTGATCTCCAACTCCGACGGCGAGGCGATCCATTACGCGCTGTTCTACCTGCAAAGCCGCGGCGTGCTGTTCGTCCACCCCGGGGAGAAGGTCTATGTCGGCATGATCCTTGGCGAGCACAGCCGGGGCAGCGACCTCGACGTGAACCCGATCAAGGAGAAGAAGCTCACCAACGTCCGCGCCGCCGGCAAGGATGACGCGATGCTGCTGATCCCGCCGAGGAAAATGAGTTTGGAGCAAGCGATCGCCTACGTGGAGGATGACGAATTGGTGGAGGTGACGCCGGCGGCCGTCCGCCTGCGCAAGCGCTATCTCGACCCGCATGCCCGCAAACGCAACGAGCGGCGGGCGGAGAGCGAGGCGGCGTGAGGGGCGGCCGTCAGGAGACGGTCAGGCCGCGTGGTAAACTCCATGACCCCAGCGTTTCAGCATGGCCGGCACCTTACCCACTGGCATGGGGCGGCTGAACAGGAAGCCCTGCACCTCGGTGCAGCCCTCGGCGCGGAGCAGGTCGAGTTGCTCGGCGGTTTCCACTCCCTCGGCGGTTGTCTTCATGCCGAGGCTGTGGCCGAGCGCGGTGATCGCCCGCACGATCGCCTGGCTGTCGGCCTGCGTGGCGAGTTCGCGGATGAAGGACTGGTCGATCTTGATTTTGTCGAACGGGAAGCTGCGCAGGTAGCTCAGCGACGAATAGCCGGTGCCGAAATCGTCCATTGAGATGCGCACACCCAGCGCGCGCAGGCGATGCAGTGTCGCCAGCACCGCGTCGCTGTTCTGCAGCAGCACTGATTCCGTGATTTCCAGCTCGAGCCGCGGCGCGGACAGGCCGGACGCGGCGAGTGCGTCGGTGACGGCTTCCACTAGCCGCATACTGCGAAACTGCGCCGGAGAGACGTTGACCGCGACCTTCACCTGCCCCGGCCACGCGGCCGCCTCGTAACAGGCGCGGCGCAGCACCCATTCGCCGAGCGGCACGATCAGCCCGATCTCCTCGGCCAAGGGGACGAAGTCGGCGGGAGAGATCATGCCGCGTTCCGGGTGCTGCCAGCGCACCAGCGCCTCGAACCCTGCCACCGCGTTTCGGCGCAAATCGATCAGCGGCTGATAATAGAGCTCGAACTGCTGGTCCGCGAGCGCCTGGCGCAGATCCAGCTCCAACGCCCGACGAGCTTGCAGGCGGGCGTCCATCTCAGGCTCGAAGAAGCGATAGGTAGCGCCACCCTCGGCCTTGGCGCGATACAGCGCCATGTCGGCGTGCTTGAGCAGGGCCTCGGCGTCGACCCCGTCGCCAGGGGCGACGGCCACGCCGATGCTGGCGCCGATCACCAGCCGGTTTCCCTCGACCTCGTAGGGCTGACCCAGCACCGCGACCACCCGCCTTGCCAGCACCGCGGCATCCTCGGGGCGCTCCAGCCCGTGCTGCAACACGGCGAATTCGTCACCGCCGAGGCGGGCGACCACGTCACTCTCCCGCGCGCAGGCCGCCAGCCGCTCGGCGACCACGCGCAGCAGCAGATCGCCGATCCGATGGCCGAGCGTGTCGTTCACCGCCTTGAACTGGTCGAGATCCAGGTAGAGCACGGCGAAGGCGCCGCCGCGGTCGAGACCCGCCGCCGCCTGATCGAGCCGTTCGCCGAGCAACACCCGGTTCGGCAGGCTGGTGAGGGCGTCGTGGCGCGCCATGAAGATGATCTGCGCCTCCGCGCGGCGGCGGTCGGTGATGTCCTCGTAGGTGGCGACCCAGCCGCCTTCGATCGTCGGCTCATGGGCGATCGCCACCACGCGACCGTCGGCCAGCTCTTGAAACACGGTGCCCGCTTGCCGCCGAGCGATCACGCCGAGGCGCTCGCGATAGAGTTCATCCATGTCCCGAGCGCCGTGATTGCCGGAAGCGGCGCTCAGTCTCAGAAGTTCGCGAAAGTTGATTCCGGGACGCACCTGCTCGCTGGATACGCGGTAGATGTCGCAGAAGCGGCGATTGACCACGACCAGCCGGTTATCGGCATCGAACAGGCAGAGCCCCTGCGACATGTTGCTGAGCGCGGCGTCGAGCCAGAGATTGCTGCGCTCCAGCTCCGCCTCGTGCGCCTTCGTCGTGGTGATGTCGCTGTACAGCACGACGAACCCGCCGTCGCTCGTGGCGCTTCGACTGATGCGTAGCCATCGCCCATCCGCGAGCCGCGCCTCCGTGACGGAGGGCAGCGTGCCGGTCAGCTCGTCATGGAGGAGCGCCCGCTGGGCTTGCGTCCCGTCGGCGAAGACGCCGCCGGCAAGCGCCGCCTGAGCCAGTTCGGCGAAGCTGGCGTCCGGGTGAGGGATGGCGTCACCGCTGGCGAGGAACGCCCAGGCCTGGGAGTTCGCCACCGCGACGTGGCCGTCGCGCTGAACCAGCATGATTCCCTCGCGCGAGCCCTCCACCGCGTCGAGCAGGCGCGCCTGCGCGGAGCGGCGCTGCTCCACCTCGCGCGCCACCTCGGCGCGAATGTTGTCGCGCATGGTGGTCATTGCGCCGAGCAGCGTGCCAAGCTCATCGGCGCCGCCCACCGGAATGGCGCCATCTAGGTCGCCACCGGCGATGCGACCGGCGGCGGCCGAGGCGGCGGCCAGCGGCCCGATGATGCGCCGGGTGAGCAGCCAGGCCACCAACGCGGCCAGCAGCAATGCCGCGACGGTGCCCGCCGCGGTCAGCCGGCGCTGCGCGCGCACCGTGGCGAGCGCGCGTTCCCGGTAAAGGAAACCGTCCCCCGCGGTGAGGTTGATGAGCAGGTCGATCTCCCGGCCCACGGCGTCGGCCGTGGCGTCGAGTTGCGGCCAGGAGAGGTCCGCCGGTGTCCCGGCAAGCAGGCGCAGGCGTGCGTCCTGCCAGGAATGGACCATCCGCTCCGCCTCGTGGCTCACGGCGACGGCACGAGCTGATTGCGCGCGTTGCCCGGCGATGCCGAGATCCTCGGCGAGCGTGCCGGCGAGCGCGTTGGTCTGCCGGTCCAGGTCCTGCTGCGCCCGTGGATCCCGCGCCCCCTGCCGGCGGGCGAGGGCCGCCTGCATCTGGGCAAAATCCGCGGCCGCGGCACGCGCGTAGTTGATCGACATCAGCGACCGGTCGAAGGTCCGCACGACCAGATCGCCGGCCGTGCCGATTCCGCGGAGCGCCACCAGTCCGAGGCAGGCGGTGATCGCGCTCATGAGTACGAACGCGATCACGATCTTGCCGCGCACCGTCACCAGGAGGGCGGAGACGCGACGCCACGGCACGGCGCGTTGGTACGGAGCGGACGAGGAGGACGGCCTCATCGACCCAGAATGCCGCCGGCCTTATTAAGACCGTGCTAATCGCCCCGATTGACAAGCGCGTGTACCGGCGCCGTCAACGAAGCCTTCATCCTTTCCCACGATACTGGGTCGCTGGTCGGGCCGCCGCGGGAGCAGGCATGCACGACGCTCGCCCGCCAATCCATCCGAAGATGCGTCTGGCCGTCACGCGCGCCCCGCCGCCGGCCTGTAAACCGTCCCTAAGCATTCCCCCCCATAAAAGGAGAAGCCCCCGGCGATTGGGCCGGGGGCTGACCGGAGGAACCAACCCATGCGAGTGCGCATGCGCTGGGCGATCCGGTTAGGTCGGTGGCGGTTACGGGTGCACCTCGTAATCCGTCGTTAGCCTACCCGGAGGCGGGGGTCGATGACAACGGCCCTCGCCTGCTGGGAAGCTAACACATTCCTCGCCGAATCGGAACATCAATCCGGCTCGACCTACAACCGCAGGCCGCGCAGACGGAGCGCGTTGCCGATGACCGAGACCGAGCTGAGCGACATCGCCAGCGCGGCGACGATCGGGCTTAGCAGGATACCGAAGGTGGGATAAAGCACGCCGGCGGCGATCGGAATGCCGAGCGCGTTATAGAGGAACGCAAACACCAGGTTCTGCCTTATGTTGCGCATCGTCGCCCGACTAAGCGTGCGGGCACGCGCGATGCCGGCGAGATCGCCCTTGACCAGCACGACCCCGGAGCCCTGCATCGCGACCTCCGTGCCGGTGCCCATTGCGATCCCGACATCGGCCTCGGCGAGCGCCGGGGCGTCGTTCACGCCGTCGCCGGCCATCGCCACGATCTTCCCGTCCGCGCGTAGTTTGCGAACAAGGCGGTACTTGTCCTCGGGCAGTGCGTCTGCCTCGATGGCGTCGATCCCCAGCGTGCGGGCGACGGCCTCGGCGGTAATACGATTGTCGCCGGTCAGCATGATGATATGGATGCCGTCGGCGCGGAGTTCGTGCAGCGCCGCTGCCGTGCTGGCCTTGATCGGATCGGCGACGGCGATGACGCCGCCGGCCCTGCCGTCCACCGCGATGAACAGCGCCGTTCCGCCATTTCGGCGCAGTTCGTCCGCCTTGGTCGCGAGGTCGGCGGGATCGACGCCGAGCGCCACCATCAGGCGGGCATTGCCCAGCGCCACGCGACGGCCACCGACGATCCCGCTCACGCCTTGGCCGGTGACGGACTCGAATGCCGTCGCCTGGAGTGGTGCGAACCGGCGCTCCGCCGCCGCGACGATCGCCGCCGCGAGCGGATGCTCGCTCGATTGCTCCAGGCTCGCCGCCAGGCCGAGCAGGTCGGCTTCGGTCGTGCCGGCCGCGGGCACGATCGCAATTACCCGTGGTTTGCCCTCGGTCAGCGTCCCCGTCTTGTCCACCACGAGCGTGTCGATCTTCTCCATCCGCTCCAGCGCCTCGGCGGATTTGATGAGCACGCCAACCCCGGCACCCTTGCCGACCCCGACCATGATCGACATCGGCGTGGCGAGGCCGAGCGCGCAAGGGCAGGCGATGATGACGACGGAAACCGCGGCGATCAGCGCGTGCGCCAGCGCCGGCGGCGGCCCCCACGCCGCCCAGCCGATGAACGCGAGCACCGCGATGCCGACGACGGCGGGAACGAAATACCCGGCGACCGTGTCGGCCAGCCGCTGGATCGGCGCGCGCGAACGCTGCGCGATGGCGACCAGGGCGACGATGTGCGACAGCACCGTGTCCGCACCGACCCGGTCGGCACGCATGACGAGGCTTCCGGTGCGTTCACCGTGCCGCCGATCAGCGCGTCGCCTTGCTGCTTCGCCGCCGGCATCGACTCGCCGGTGACCATGCTCTCGTCGACCGCCCCCGTGCCGTCCAGCACGACGCCGTCCACCGGGACGGCATCGCCGGGCCTGATCCGCAGGCGATCGCCCACCTCGACCTGGGCGAGGTCGATTTCCTCGTCCTCGGCGCCGTCGCGCAGCCGCCGTGCGATTTTCGGTGCGAGATTGAGCAGCGCGCGGATGGCGCCGCCAGTCCGATCGCGGGCCCGCAACTCGAGCACTTGGCCGAGCAGCACCAGCACGGTGATGACGGCGGCGGACTCGAAATACACCGCCACTCCTCCCATGCCGCGAAACGCGCTCGGGAAGGCGCCGGGCGTGAATGTCGGGAACAGGCTGTAGAGATAGGCCGCGCCGGTCCCCAGCGCGATCAGGGTGAACATGTTCAGGTGGCGCCTGGCGACGGAGGCCCAGCCGCGCCGGAAGAACGGCCATCCGGCCCACAGCACGACCGGGCTCGCCAGCGCGAACTGGATCCAGGCCGAGATGCGCGGTGCGACGAGGTCGTGCAGGCCGAAATGGCCGCCCATCTCCAGGACGACGACCGGAATGGTCAGCACGAGGGCGATCCAGAACCGGCGCGTCATATCCGCCAGTTCGTGGTTCGGCGCCGCCTCGGCGGTGATCTCGACCGGCTCCAGCGCCATGCCGCAGATCGGGCAGCTCCCCGGCCCCACCAGTCGCACCTGGGGGTGCATCGGGCAGGTGTAGATCGCATCCGATCGGTCGTTCATGCTCGCGCGTCCTGTCGCCGCCTTGGCAACCGATGTGGGGCTTCCCATCATGGGAAGGTCAAGGGAGTGCCCCGCATGAATATCGGACGGGCGGCGACGTCCTCCGGTGTCTTGGCGAAGATGCTCCGCAATTTCGAGAGCATCGGCCTCATCCCCCCGGCGGGGCGGACCGATGCCGGCTACCGGGTCTACGCGCCGGCCGACGTGAACACGCTGCGCTTCATCCGCCGTGCCCGCGATTTCGGCTTGTCGATGGAGCGCATCAAGTTGC
>JBDTFI010000139.1:0-3360 GCA_039938035.1 Acetobacteraceae bacterium
CTGGCGGAGGCGGTGTTTGACGGAGAGACAGCGGCATAATATGGAGCATCATTCGATGACGATTATGATGCGCCAGGAGACCTCGTATGCGAACCACAGTCAATCTCGATGACGAGTTGCTCGCGGAGGCGCAGGCGCTCACTGGCCTGCACGAGAAATCGGCGTTGGTGCGAGAGGCGCTCAAGGCGTTGATCGAACGCGAGAGCGCGTGGCGCCTCGCCCGGCTCGGTGGCAGCGAACCCGGTCTCTCCCGCATTCCCCGGCGACGATCGCCATCCGCGTGATCTTGGTGGATACCTCCGTATGGATCGACCACCTGCGCGCCGGCGACGCTATTCTCGGCGAATTGCTGAAATCTGGTCGGGTTCTCACGCATCCTTTCGTGATTGGAGAGTTGGCCCTCGGCAGCCTCGCCGAGCGCGGCCTCGTGCTGGGCGCTCTGGGGCGTCTTCGGCAGGCCGTCCTCGCCAAGGATCAGGAGGTGCTTGGGTTCATCGCCGTGAGGTTCCTTTACGGATGCGGCATCGGCTACGTCGATGCTCACCTCCTGACCTCGGCCCGCCTGACGCCGGGCGCATCGGTGTGGACCCGCGACAAGCGTCTGCGCGCGGCGGCCGAACGGCTGGGGCTGGCGGCCGCCCTGGCCCCCTGATCGTCCGCCGCCAGGCACCCCACCTTGGCCGTAAGCCAACCCAAGGACCGCCGCATGGCCGAGGCCGCCAACCTGCTCCGCCACTCCTCCTCTCCCTACCTCCTCCAGCACGCCAGGAACCCGGTGCATTGGCGGCCCTGGGGGGCGGCGGCGCTGGCCGAGGCGCGGGCGGACAACAAGCCGATCCTGCTCTCGATCGGCTACGCCGCCTGCCACTGGTGCCACGTCATGGCCCATGAATCCTTCGAGGACGCCGACACCGCGGCGCTGATGAACACCCTGTTCGTCAACATCAAAGTGGACCGCGAGGAACGCCCCGACATCGACCACCTCTACATGACCGCGCTCCACGCAACCGGCGAGGCGGGCGGCTGGCCGCTCACCATGTTCCTCGCCCCCGACGGCTCGCCGTTCTGGGGCGGCACCTACTTCCCGCCGGAGCCGCGCTGGGGCCGGCCGTCGTTCCGCCAGGTGCTCCAGGCGGTATCGAGCGCCTACGCCGCCGATGACGAGATGGTGCGCCACAACACCGAAGCCCTCCGTCAGGCGGTCGCCCGCGCCGGGGCCACGCAGCCGGGTGACCTGCCGGGACCGCGCGAACTCGACGCCGTCGCGCACGCGCTGCTGGGCATGACCGATCCCGAGCAGGGCGGCCTGCGCGGCGCGCCGAAATTCCCTAACCCGCCGATCTTCCGCTTCCTCTGGCAGGACTCGTTTCGCACCGACTCGACCCCGGGCCGGGACGCGTTGCACCTGATGCTCCAGCGCATGTCGCAAGGCGGCATCTACGACCATCTCGGCGGCGGCTACGCGCGCTATGCGACCGACGCGGTGTGGCTGGTGCCGCATTTCGAGAAGATGCTCTACGACAACGCCCAGCTTCTCGAACTGCTCGCCTTCGCGCACGCGGATCGTCCCGACCCGCTGTACGCGGCGCGCGCCGCCGAGACGGTCGGCTGGATGATTCGCGACATGACCGCCGACGGAGCAACCTTCGCCGCATCCGAGGACGCCGACAGCGAAGGCGAGGAGGGCCGCTTCTACGTCTGGACCGAGGCCGAAATCGACCGCTCGCTCGGCGCCGATGCCGCCTTGTTCAAAGCCACCTACGACGTGACGGCGGCGGGCAACTGGGAAGGCCACACGATCCCGCGCCGCCTCACCAAGCTCGGCGATGCCGCGCGCGAGGCAGCGCTCGCGCGTGCCCGTGCCGTGCTGTTCGCGGTGCGGGCGAAACGCGTGCGCCCCGGGCGGGACGACAAGGTGCTGGCCGACTGGAACGGCCTCGCGATCGCCGCCCTCGCCCGCGCCGCCTCCGTGTTCGATCGCCCGGATTGGCTCGCCCGTGCCGGGCAGGCGTTCGACGACGTGATGGCGCGGATGGGCGGCGCGGACGACCGCGTGGCGCACGCCTGGCGCCTCGGGCGCACAACCGCCGCCGGGCTGCTGGAGGATCAGGCGGCGATGGCCCGCGCCGCCCTCGCGCTGTTCGAGGCGACCGGCGCGCCCGCGCGGCTGGCCCAGGCCACGCGGCTGGCCGAGGCAACCCTGTCACACTTCGCCGATTCCGCCGGCGGCTTCTTCACCAGCGCCGACGATGCCGCCGACGTGCCGCTGTCGCGCCCGCGCACCGGCGCCGACAACGCGACGCCCTCCGGCAACGGGCAGCTCGCCGAAGTGTTCGCCCGCCTGCACCACCTGACCGGCGCGCCGATCTGGCGAACGCGCGCCGAGGCGGTGCTGCGCGCCTTCGCCGGCAACCGCGGGCAACTCGCCGCCATGCCGACCTTGCTCGCCGCAGCCGATCTGCTGGAAGAGGCAGCCACAATCGTCATCGCCGGCGCGTCAGACCATCCTTTGACCGAGGCGCGTCTCGCCGCCGCCTTGGCCGGCCCTGACCCAGCCGTGGCCGTGCTGCGCGCGCCCACCGCCGATGCGCTCCCGCCCGGGCATCCCGCTCACGCCAAGACCGCCGGCCAAGCGGGCGCCGCGGCGTTCCTGTGCCGGCGCGGCACCTGCGGGCTGCCGATCACCGACGCGGCCGCCTTGGCGCGGGCGCTTCGTGCGCGTCATCATGGCTCGCCAACTTCGGCTTGACTCCCGGCCGGCCAAGGGCTGCCATCCGCGTCCCAACATCACTCGGTTCGCGTGCCTCAGCTGTCGCTGCACAGTCCGATTGGCGATCTCACCGTCTCCGAGGAGGCGGGCGCCATCGTGTCCGTCGACTGGGGATGGGGGCGCGATCAGAGCGAAACCCCGCTGCTTTTTGAGGCCCGCGCGCAGCTCTTCGCCTATTTCGACGGCACCCTCACGGAATTCGCCTTGCCGCTCGCCCCGCCCGGCACCGCTTATCAGCGGCGCGTCTGGCAGGCGCTGTGCGCGATCCCGTACGGGCGCACCCGCACCTACGCCGAAATCGCCGCGCGCGCCGGCGGGATCGCCCGCTCTGTCGGACAGGCCAACGGCAACAACCCGATCCCCATCCTGATCCCGTGCCACCGCGTCGTCGCCGCCGGCGGACTCGGTGGCTACTCCGGCGGCGAGGGCCTTGACACCAAGCGCTGGCTGCTCGCCCTGGAAGCCCAGAGGGCAAGCCACGGGGCGACCCACGGAGAGAACGCATGAGCAAGGCGATCCGCATCCACGGCTATGGCGGCCCCGACGTGATGAAGTGGGAGGACGTGCCGACGCCCGAGCCCGGCCCCGGG
>JBDTFI010000140.1:0-9451 GCA_039938035.1 Acetobacteraceae bacterium
ACGTTGTTCTTGTCGGTGTCCTTGATCGACAGGAACACGGTCCCGGAATCGGGCAGCACCACGCCGGCGCCCAGCTGGGACTTGGCGAAGGCTCGCTCGAAGCTGGAATCAAGACCCATCACCTCGCCGGTCGATTTCATCTCCGGGCCGAGGATCGTATCGACCTCGGGGAAGCGGTTGAACGGAAACACCGCCTCCTTCACCGCGACGTGCGGGGCAACGCCCTGATCGTCCAGCCGGAACTCGGCGAGGCGCGCGCCCGCCATCACGCGGGCGCCGATCTTGGCAACCGGAACGCCGGTGGCCTTGGCGACGAACGGCACGGTGCGCGCGGCGCGCGGGTTCACCTCCAGCACGTAGATCACGTCGTCCTGGATCGCGTACTGCACATTCATCAGTCCGACGACGTGCAGTGCTTTCGCCAGAGCTTCAGTTTCGGCCTTCAACTCGGTGACGGTCGCCGGCGACAACGTATAGGGCGGCAGCGCGCAGGCGGAGTCGCCGGAATGGATGCCTGCCTCCTCGATGTGCTCCATGACGCCGGCGACGAACACGCTCTCGCCGTCACTGATGCAATCGACATCGACCTCGATCGCGTCGTTCAGGTAGCGGTCGATGAGCACCGGGTTGTCGCCGGAGACGCGCACCGCCTCGCGCATGTAGCGGTGCAGGCCGTTGCGATCGTAGACGATCTCCATCGCGCGTCCGCCCAGCACGTAGCTCGGCCGGATCACCACCGGGTAGCCGACGCGCTCGGCGATCGCTTCGGCTTCGTCGGCCGAGCGCGCGATGCCGTTGTCAGGCTGGCGGAGGCCGAGACGTTGCAGCAATTGCTGGAACCGCTCGCGGTCTTCGGCGACGTCGATCGCGTCCGCGCTGGTGCCGAGGATCGGGATGCCGGCGCGTGTCAACGCCTGCGACAGCTTGAGCGGGGTCTGCCCGCCGTACTGCACGATGCAGCCGAGCACCGTCCCGCGCTCCTGCTCGCGCCGGACCAGCGCGATTACGTCCTCGGCGGTCAGCGGCTCGAAATAGAGGCGATCGGAGGTGTCATAATCGGTGCTGACGGTTTCCGGGTTGCAGTTGACCATGATGGTCTCGAACCCGGCTTCGCGCAGCGCGTAGGCGGCGTGGACGCAGCAATAGTCGAACTCGATGCCCTGGCCGATCCGGTTCGGGCCGCCGCCGAGGATGATCACCTTGCGTGCCTCGGTCGGGTCGGCTTCGCAGACCGGCGTCCCGAAGCCGCCCTCGTAGGTGGAGTACATGTACGGCGTGACGGAGGCGAATTCGGCCGCGCAGGTGTCGATGCGCTTGTAGACGGGCCGCACGCCGAGGCGCGCGCGGTGCCTGGCGATTTCGGGCTCGGCACGGCCGGACAGTTCGGCGAGGCGCCGGTCGGAGAAGCCGAGCGCCTTCAGCCGCCGCAGCGCACCCGCTTCGGTGGGCAGCCCGTGCGCGGTGACTTCACGCTCCGCCTCGACGATGCGGGCAAGTTCGCGCAGGAACCATGGGTCGAACTTGCTCGCCGCATGGATGTCCTCGACCGACAGGCCGGCGCGCAACGCCTGCGCTGCCATCAGCAGCCGGTCCGGGTGGGGCGAGGACAGCGCGGCGCGGAACGCATCGGCCGATCCGTCGCCCGGCGGTTCCACGGAATCAAGGCCGGACAGCCCAGTTTCCATGCTGCGGAACCCCTTCTGCAAGGCTTCGGCGAAGCTGCGCCCGATCGCCATCGCTTCGCCCACAGACTTCATCGACGTGGACAGCAGCGCTGGCGTGCCGGGGAATTTCTCGAACGTGAAGCGGGGGATTTTGACCACCACGTAGTCGATCGTCGGCTCGAAGCTCGCCGGCGTCACCTTGGTGATGTCGTTGTCCAGTTCGTCGAGCGTGTAGCCGACCGCGAGCTTGGCGGCGATCTTGGCGATCGGGAATCCTGTCGCCTTCGACGCCAGCGCCGAGGAGCGCGAGACGCGGGGGTTCATCTCGATCACCAGCATCCGGCCGTCCGCCGGGTTCACCGCGAACTGCACGTTCGATCCGCCGGTATCGACGCCGATCGCGCGCAAACACGCGATCGAGGCGTCGCGCATCCGTTGATATTCCTTGTCGGTCAAGGTGAGGGCAGGGGCGACGGTGACGGAATCGCCCGTGTGGATGCCCATCGGATCGACGTTCTCGATGGCGCAGACGATGATGCAATTGTCCGCCCGGTCGCGGACCACTTCCATCTCGAACTCCTTCCAGCCGAGCACGCTTTCCTCGATCAGCACCTCGTGCGTCGGGGACGCCTCGAGGCCGCCCTGGACGATCTGCTCGAACTCCTCGCGGTTATAGGCAATGCCGCCGCCGGTGCCGCCCAAGGTGAAGCTCGGGCGGATCACGGTGGGAAGACCGACGAGGGCGAGGGCGGCGCGCCCCTCCTCCAGGGAGTGCGCGATGGCGCTTCGGGGACTTTCGATGCCGATCGCGGCCATGGCGTCGCGGAACTTCAGCCGGTCCTCGGCGCGGTCAATCACCTCGGCCTTGGCGCCGATCAACTCGACGCCGTACTTGTCCAGCACGCCCGACGCGGCAAGCCGCATCGCGGTGTTCAGCGCGGTCTGCCCGCCCATCGTCGGCAACAACGCATCGGGCCGCTCGCGGGCGATGATGCGCTCGACGAAGTCCGGCGTGATCGGCTCGACATAGGTGGCGTCGGCGAGATCGGGGTCGGTCATGATGGTGGCGGGGTTGGAGTTCACCAGGATCACCCGGTACCCCTCCGCCCGCAGCGCCTTGCACGCCTGGGCGCCCGAGTAGTCGAACTCGCACGCCTGCCCGATGACGATCGGGCCGGCGCCGATGATGAGAATGGAGGCGATGTCGGTGCGGCGGGGCATCAGACCGACCGTGCGGGACCGACATCGTTGCCGTCGCAACCTCCCGCGTCATGCCCGCGAATGCGGGTATCCACGTCTTTGCTTGCGGCCAAGGAAGACGTGGATACCCGCATTCGCGGGCATGACGATAAGTGTTGGACCGCTCGTGCCGCCTCGACGCCCGCCGGCGTCAGCTCCGCGCGCCAGTAGCATTGCAGCGCACCCTGCTCCAGGCGCACCGGGTCGCGAAGCAGGCCCTCGGCGACGCACAGGGCGACCGCGTCGGCCAGCGCGGCATCGGAGAAATCCGTCGCGGTGAGCGCGCGGATGGTCGCGTATCCAGCTTCGGCCGCGTCGGCACGCGGACGGTCGCGGGCGGCGATGAGGATGGCGTCGCGAGGGTCGGTTACAGGCAAGCAATCAAATCCTTCAAACGTGGTCGCTGGGTGTACGCGCTCCGCGACCGACAGGGCCGCCGATGTACGCGACGCGAGAGAGCGAGGGCGCGCGAAGTACGCGCCGGCGCAAGGTGAACTCGGGCAGGTGTACGCGGTCGACGGGGCGCGTGTACTCCATCAGCCCGGCACCTCCATCATCGCGACGAACCGGCGGAACAGGTGGTGGCTGTCGCTCGGCCCCGGGCTCGCCTCCGGGTGGTATTGCACGCTGAACGCCGCCCGGTCGGTGCAGGCCAGCCCTTCGTTGGAGCCGTCGAACAGGCTCACATGGGTAACTCGTGCCGTTCCGGGCAGGCTTGCGCCGTCGACGGCGAAGCCGTGGTTCTGGCTGGTGATCTCCACCTTGCCGGTGGCCAGTTCCTTCACCGGCTGGTTGGCGCCGCGATGGCCGCGGTCGAGCTTATAGGTCTTCGCACCCAGCGCCAGCGCGAGCAGCTGATGGCCCAGGCAGATTCCGAACAGCGGGATGCCGGCCTCCAGCACCGCCTGGATCGGCGCCACCGCGTAGTCCGCCGTCGCCGCCGGGTCGCCCGGGCCGTTCGACAGGAACACGCCGTCGGGGCGGTGGCGCAGGATGTCCTCGGCCGTCGCGGTCGCCGGCACCACGGTCACCCGGCAGCCGGCGGAGGCGAGGCAGCGCAGGATGTTGCGCTTCGCCCCGTAATCGACGGCGACGACGTGATGGCGCGGCGCCCTCTGCCGTCCGGTGCCTGCTGGCCACGCCCAGAGCGTCTCGTCCCACGCATAGGTCTGCCGGCACGACACCTCGCGCGCGAGATCCATGCCCTCCAGCCCGGGCCACGCCACGGCGCGGGCGCGGAGCGCGTCGAGGTCGAAGCGCCCATCGGCGGGAAACGACAGAAGCCCGCTCGGCGCCCCGCCGTCGCGCACCCGCACGGTCAGCGCCCGTGTATCCACCCCGGCGATCCCGACGATGCCCTGCGTGCGCAGCCACGCGTCGAGGTGCTGGGTGGCGCGCCAGTTGGATGGCTCGGTCACATCCTGCTTCACCACCAGCCCGCGCGCGGCGATGGCGCCCGTCTCGACGTCCTCGGGGTTGGCGCCGACATTGCCGATATGGGGGAAGGTGAAGGTGATGATCTGCCCGGCGTAGGACGGATCGGTCAGGGTCTCCTGATAGCCCGTCATGCCGGTGTTGAAGCAGACCTCGCCTACCAGTGCTGGCTCGGCATTATGCGCTCCGAAGCCTCGGCCCCAGAACACTGCGCCATCGGCGAGCGCGAGGGCAGCGGTCGCGCCGGGCGGCGGATCGGTGCTGGCGACGGCCTGGGCGCTGGACAAGTCGCTCCAGGCGAGCCCCGTAGTGGCGATGATCGACGGCCAGTGCTTGGCGGGAATGGCCCCGGCCTGGCGCCATTTGCGCACTGCCTCTGTGCTGACGCCGGTCAGGCGAGCGGCCGGCTCCGCTCCCCCCAACCGTTCGATGATCTCATTCACGCGCGCAGGCATACAGCCAAGTGTAGGGGAAGAAATTTCCGACCGCAATCCGGTCTGTATCGCCCGGAAAAAACCTCTCAGCCTCGAGGCGCTACATGTGCGGTGTCGGGCGCGGCCCGCCCTATATCGGCGGCGCAATGCTTGCACCTGGCGGCGGCGGGGTTCAGGTCATCGGATAGGCACGCCGGGCAGGTCTTGGTGGGAGGCGGGTCGCCGAAAACGACCTTGCCGGCGCGGGCCATGACGTACTTGTATGGGGCAACGATCGCGAAATACACGACCGTCATGAAGATGATGAAGTAAATGATCGCGGAAATGAATGCGCCGAGATTGAGATAGGTACCGTCCCCACCTCCCGAAACGAGCTGCCAACCCAGCCCGGGGCTCTTTGCCCCACCCTGGGCCGAGGCGATCAGCGGATTGATAATATTGTCGGTGAATGCCTTGACGAGGGTGCTGAACGCCAAAGCGACGACCAACCCGACTGCCACAACGATCACGTCGCCACGCATCATGAAGTTCTTGAAGCCCTTCAGCATTTCCATTTCTCCTCGTACAAGGGAATCGGCAGCGGGCGACACGTTTGTACACCGTAATGCTAGGTCGGCACTGCCGCAAGATCGCAAGAGCCGCCCGCATATTCGATTTCCGGTAGAGCAGTCACAATTGAGGGAGGCGATATGGCCCTTCGGGAACAGTTCTCGGACGAACTGAGGGCGGCGATGAAGGCCCGCGACGCTGCACGGGTCTCCACCTTGCGGATGATCCTCGCGAAGCTGAAGGACACCGATATCGCCGCCCGACCCAAGGGGGTGGAGGCGGTGCCCGATGCGGAAGTGCTTTCCATGCTGCGCGGCATGGTCAAGTCGCGCCGCGAATCGGTCGACCTCTACCGCCAGGGAAACCGCCCCGAACTGGTCGCCAAGGAGGAGGCGGAGATCGCGGTCATCGAGGCCTTCCTGCCGCGCCAGATGGACGACGCGGCGATGGCGGAGGCGGTCGCGGCGGCGGCGGCGGAGACCGGCGCCGGCGGACTGAAGGACATGGGCAAGGTCATGGCGGCCCTGAAGGCACGCCACGGGGCGACGCTCGACCTCTCCCGCGTCGGGCCGCTGGTGAAGGCGCGGCTCGGCAGCTAATGGCGCTTCCCGCCCGCTTCCTCGACGAGCTTCGCGCCCGTACTCCGCTGGCCCCGCTCATCGGCCGGCGCACTCGCCTCGAACGCGCCGGGCGTCAGTGGAAGGCGTGTTGCCCGTTCCACGGCGAGAAGACGCCGAGCCTGCACATCTGGGACGATCACTACCACTGCTTCGGCTGCGGCGCGCATGGCGACGCGATCACCTTCGTCATGCAGGCCGACGGGGCGAGCTTCATGGAGGCGGTGGAGCGTCTCGCCGGCGAGGCCGGGCTGGAGGTGCCAAAGCCCTCGCCACAGGCCGCAGAGGCCGAGCGACGCCGCCACGACCTGACCGGCGTGCTCGACCTCGCCGCCGCCAGCTTCCAGCGCCGCCTCTATCTGCCGGAAGGCCGGCGCGCGCTCGAATACTTGCTCGGGCGCGGCCTCGCGGAGGCGACCATTCGCGACTTCGGTCTCGGCTGGTCCGGGCCGGGCCGGGGCGCGCTGGCCGCCGACCTCGCCCGCGAGGGAGTCGAGGCGGCGCTGATGGAGGAGTCCGGGCTTACCCGCGCCGACCCCGACGCCGGCCGGGCGCGGGAGTTGTTTTTCGACCGGGTGATGTTCCCCATTCGCGACCGCGCCGGCAAGCTCATCAGCTTCGGCGGCCGGACCTTGGGCGACGGCCAGCCGAAATACGTCAACGGGCCGGAGACCGCGCTGTTTTCCAAGCGCCGTGGCCTCTACGCGCTCGACCGCGCCCGTGCCGCCCGCGGCGCCGAGATCGTGGTGGTCGAGGGCTACATGGACGTGATCGCGCTGCATCAGGCGAGGTTCACTGGCGCCGTGGCGCCGCTGGGCACCGCGCTCACCGAGGAACAGATGGCCGAGCTGTGGCGGCTCTCGCCGGCGCCGATCCTGTGCTTTGACGGCGACGCCGCCGGCCGGCGCGCCGGCACGCGGGCCGCCGAAGGGGTACTGTCGCATCTCGGCCCTGACCGCAGCCTCCGCTTCGTGTTTCTGCCGGAGGGCGAAGACCCCGACACGTTGGTCCGACGACGGGGAGCAGCGGATCTGAGCCTTCGGCTGGACACGCCACGTCTCCTTGCCGATGTGCTTTACGACCATCTCCGTGACTCCACCGGCGATTCGACACCTGAACAACGCGCCGCCCTGCTTAGGCGGATCGATGAGACTACCCGGCTGATTCCCGACCGCGCGCTGTCGTCGGAGTTCCGAAACGCGCTGCGGAAACGGTTCTTTCCCCCGCGTCCGGCTCCGGGGCGTGCCGAGCCAAGGCGAAAGGGCGCGCGCGACCCATCGAGGCGCTCGGTGGCCATCTTAGTACGGCCCGCGATCTCCGACGCCCTCACCGGGGCCGAGCGGGGCCGCATCCTGACGGCGGTCCTGCTGATCCATCCCTTCCTGTTGCGCGACGTGGAACACGCCTTCGCCGATGTCGCCTTGTCAGAGCCGTGCGCGCGACTGCGGAAAGCAGTGCTGGCGTGGGCCGATCACGCCGACGCGCTTGACTCGCAGGCGTTGATTACCCACCTCACGGTCTCGGGATTGGCGGCGGAGGCCGGACAGGCGCTGGCGACAGCGCCTGTGCCGTTGCCAGGCTTCGCCCACGCCGATGCGATGCCAGGGGACGCCGAGGCGGGATGGTGGCACATTTTTGGCCTGATGCATCTCGGCCGGCTCCGCGAGGAACTGGCCGCAGCCGAACGTGCCGCCCGCGCCAGCCTCGACGATGCGACCCAACGCCGGCTGATCGCGTTACACGACGCGTTGGAGAGGGTGATGGCGACGGAGCCCGACGAGCCGGCGGCGTAACGGCCGCCATTCAAACCCCTGAATTGCTGGAGTACGCTCAGAATGGCGACGAAGCCTGCCGTGGCTGATACCGCGACCGTCGAACCCGATGCCGACACCTCGGTGCTCGATGTGGCCTCGGCCGCCGTGAAGCGCCTCATCGCGAAGAGCAAGGAGCGGGGCTACATCACCTTCGACGAACTGAACACGATCCTGCCGCCGGACCAGAACAGCTCCGAGCAGATCGAGGACGTGATGGCCAACTTCAACGAGATGGGCATCCAGGTCGTCGAGAGCGAGGAGACCGAGGACGGCGAGGCGGCGGCGCCGGTCGTCGAGAAGGCCGAGACCGAAGCCGAGGGCGAGGGCGAGCCGACCGGCAACGTCGACGCGGAGAGTCTCGGCCGCACCGACGATCCGGTGCGGATGTACCTGCGCGAGATGGGCACGGTCGAGTTGCTGTCGCGCGAGGGCGAGATCGCCATCGCCAAGCGCATCGAGGCCGGCCGCGACATGATGATCGGCGGGCTGTGCGAAAGCCCGCTCACGTTCCGCGCCATCATCACCTGGCACGATCAGCTCAAGGCTGGGCGGATGCTGCTGCGCGATATCATCGACCTCGAAGCCACCCAGGGCGGCGGCGCCGGCGAGGCCGACACCGCCGCCGCGCGCGAGGCGCTCGCCGCCAACCCGCCGCCCCCGGAGGAGGAGCCCGACGAGGAGGGCGAGGGGCCCGGCCTGTCGGTGTCGGCCCAGGAGGAGAAGCTCAAGCCCGAGGTGCTCGATACCTTTCAGGAGATCGAGGGCTTCTACAAGAAGCTGCAAAAGATGCAGTCCCGCCGGCTGGATACGATGTCGAGCGGCGAGGACGTCAATGTGCGCTCCGAGAAGACATACGAGAAGGCGCGCGAGGAACTGGTCGAGAAGGTCGGCCAGGTGCGTCTGCACAACAACCGCATCGAAGAACTGGTCACTCAGCTAAAGCAGCTCAATCAGCGCCTGACCGGGCTGGAGGGCTCGCTTCTGCGCCTCGCCGAATCCTGCAAGGTACCGCGCGAGGAATTCCTGAAGCAGTATCGGGGCAGCGAGCTTGACCCGCACTGGTCCGACCGGGTTGGTCTTCTTCCGGGCAAGGGCTGGAAGACCTTCGCGACCAAGGACCCGCGTCAGGTCGGCGAGGCGCGCGCCCAGATCGCCGCCGTGGCGAATGACGCCGGTTTGCCGATCAGCGAGTTCCGCCGGGTGTTCATGACCGTGAGCCGCGGCGAACGGGATTCGGCGCGCGCGAAGAAGGAGATGATCGAGGCGAACCTTCGCCTCGTGATCTCGATCGCCAAGAAATACACCAATCGCGGCTTGCAGTTCCTGGACCTGATCCAGGAGGGCAACATCGGCCTGATGAAGGCGGTCGACAAGTTCGAGTACCGGCGCGGCTACAAGTTCAGCACGTATGCGACCTGGTGGATTCGCCAGGCGATCACCCGCTCGATCGCCGATCAGGCACGCACCATCCGCATTCCCGTCCACATGATCGAGACGATCAACAAGCTGGTGCGGACCTCGCGCCAGATGCTGCACGAGATCGGCCGAGAGCCGGCGCCGGAAGAACTGGCCGAGAAGCTCGGGATGCCGCTCGAGAAGGTGCGGAAGGTCCTGAAGATCGCCAAGGAGCCGATCAGCCTGGAGACGCCGATCGGCGACGAGGAGGACAGCCATCTCGGCGACTTCATCGAGGACAAGGC
>JBDTFI010000141.1:0-6250 GCA_039938035.1 Acetobacteraceae bacterium
TACGCATCGGCGTCGATCCGGTTGAACAGCGCCTCGGCCACCGGCTCATACCCACCCTCGGCGACCCAGGTGGAGCGGAAATTCCCCCGGCACAGATGCATCGACACCACCATGTCGGCGGGCCGCCCGGCGATCGCGTGGTTGATCAGGTCGGCGTAAACCCCGACCAGCCCCTCTACATGCTCGCCGCGCGCGGCAAGCCCCTCGACCTGCGCGGGGTCGCACAAATAGGCGAGATACACTTCGTCGAGCTGCAGGTACCGGCATCCGGCCTCGGCGAACGCCCCGATCGCACCGCGATACGCCTCGCCGAGATCGGCGAAGAACGGCGCCAACTCCGGATAGGCCGTCTTGTCGATCGCCGCCCGCCCGCCGCGGAAATGCACGACCGAGGGCGACGGGATCGTCTGCTTCGGCATCGCCGTCTTCACCTGGGCCGCCAGATAGCGGAAATCGTCCACCATCACCGGCTTCCGATACGCGATCCGCCCGTTCACCCGCAGCGCATGCGGCAGCAGGACGGCGCCCTGGAAGGCGATCTTTTGCTCCGGCTCGTAGACTTCGACGCCCTCCAGCCCGGAGACGAAATCATAGTGCCAATAGGCGCGGCGGTACTCCCCGTCGGTCGCCGCGCGCAGCCCGATCGACTCCTGGCGCGCGATGGCGGCGGCGATCGCCCGGTCCTCGATCGCGCGCAACGCCTCCGCCGACATTCCGCCCGCCTTGCGCGCCGCGCGAGCGTCGGCCACCGCCTTCGGGCGCAGCAGGCTGCCGACATGGTCGGCGCGGAAGGGCGGGCGGGCGCGGGCGCCCAGGGTTTCTGGCATCGGACAAGCCTCCTCGACGGGAACGTCCATTCTGGCCCCGCCCGCCCGCATGGCGAAACCCCGGATGGACCCGCGCGGCGTGACGCTCTAAGACGCAGCCCGCATGTCGTTCCGAAGCCTGCTCGTCCGCGTGGTGGACACCTGCCGCCGCCGCGCCGCCCTCGTCGTCGCCGGCGGAATCCTGGTGGCCGTGCTGTCCTGCCTGTACGCGGCGGGCCATCTCGGCGTCACCACCGACACCGACAAGATGTTCTCGAACCACCTCCCGTTTCGCCAGGCGGAGGCGCGGTTCGCGCAGGACTTCCCGCAGTTCAGCAGTCTGCTCGCCGTCGTCATCGACGCCGCCGAGCCCGAGCAAGCGCAAGCGACCGCGGCGGCGCTGGCCAAGGAACTCGCCGCCGACAAGGCCGATTTCCGCACCGTCACCCGGCCCGATTCCTCGCCGTTCTTCGCCAAGGAGGGGCTGCTCTACCTCGAGCCGGCGCACCTCACCGATCTCACCAACCACCTGATCGCCGCGCAGCCCTTCCTCGGCCAGCTGGTCGCCGATCCGAGCGCGCGCGGCCTGTTCTCGGCGCTCGCCCTGCTCGGCATGGGGGCGGCGCACGGCCAGGCAGACCTCACGCCGTATGATCCGGTGCTGCGCGGTTTCACGGCGACCATCCAAAGCGCGCTCGACGGCCACCCGAAACCGCTGTCGTGGCAAAGTCTGCTGGGTGGCGGCGTTTCCGACCTCGCCGGCAAATACGTCTTCGTGCTGGCCCAGCCGAAGCTCAATTTCGGCGCGCTCGAGCCGGGCGGGACGGCGATGGCGGCGGTGCAGGCGGCGGCGGCCGACCTGCCCTACGTCAAGGACGGCGCGGCGCGCGTGCGCGTCACCGGCTCCGTCGCGCTGTCCGACGAGGAGTTCGCCTCGGTCGCCCAGGGCGCCCTCTGGGGCCTGCTGGGCAGCGTCATCCTGATCACGCTCTGGCTCTTCCTCGCGGTGGGGACGTGGCGGCTGATGGTGCCGATCCTGTTGACCCTCACCCTCGGCCTGTCGCTGACCCTGCTGTTCGCCGCCGTCGCCGTCGGCACGCTGAACCTCGTCTCGGTCGGCTTCGGCGTGCTGTTCGTCGGCATCGCGGTCGATTTCGCGATCCAGTTCGCGGTCCGCTACCGCGAGCGCCGCCACGAGGCCGACGACCTCCCCGATGCCCTGCGCCGGACCGCGGCGCGAACGGGCATCCAGATCCTGGTCGCCTCGGTGGCGACCGCGGCCGGGTTCCTCGCCTTCGTGCCCACCGATTTCGTGGGGGTCGCCGAGCTTGGCGAGATCGCCGGCATCGGCATGTTGATCGCCTTCGTCTGCACGATGACCTTCCTGCCGGCGGCGATCACTGTGTTCCGCCCCAAGGGGGAGACCACCGAAATCGGCATACGCTGGGCGGTGCGCCTGGACTCCGTGGTGCGGGAGCGGCGCAAGCCGATCCTGGCGGCGTTCGCCGCCGCCGGTGTCGCCGCGATCGTGCTGTCGCCGCGCCTCGCCTTCGATTCCAACCCGCTGCACACCAAGAACCAGAACACCGAGGCGGTGCGCACGCTGAACGACCTGATCGCCTCTCCGGTCACCAACCCCTACACGATCGACGTGATGGAGCCCTCGGCCGCCGCCGCCGTCGCCGTCGCGGCGAAGCTGCGGGCGCTGCCCAGCGTGCTGAGCGTGCGCTCCATCGCCAGCTTCATCCCCGAGGATCAGGACAAGAAGCTCGCGATCCTCGCCGATACCCGCCAGATCCTCGAACCGACGCTCTCCGCCCCGCCGGCCGGGGCGCCGGCGACGCCCGCCGATATCCGCCTCGCCGCCAAGACCGCGCTGGCGCAGATCGAACCGGCCCTCGCGCATGTGCCCCCCGGCTCCGCGCTGGCCCCGCTGGCCGACGCGCTGCGAGGGCTGAGCACGGCGCCGGACGCGGTGCTGGTCGCGGCCAACGCCGCGCTCACCCGCTTCCTGCCCGACGAGCTGGCCCAGCTCCGGCTCTCGCTCAGCGCCGGGCCGGTAACGCTCGCCTCGGTGCCGGAGAGCGTGAAGCGTGACTGGCTGCTGCCCGACGGGCGCGCGCGCATCCAGGTCGTTCCCAAGGGCATCTCCGACAAGACCGGCGATCAGCTCAGCACCTTCGTCGATCAGGTGCGCGCCGTGGCGCCGGACGCCGGCGGGCCGGCGGTGACGATCCACGAGACCAGCCGCACCATCATGACCGCCTTCCGCGACGCCGCCACCTATGCGCTGGCGGCGATCGCGGTGATCCTGTTGCTGGCGCTGCGCACGGTGCGCGACACGGCGCTGGTGATGGCGCCCCTGCTGATGTCGGCGCTGCTGACCTTGCTGCTCATCGTGGTAATCCCGCTGCCGCTCAATTACGCCAACATCATCGCCTTGCCGCTGCTGCTGGGGGTCGGCGTCTCGTTCAACATCTACTTTGTGATGAACTGGCGGGAGGGCCGCCGCGCCGTGCTCGCCTCGCCCACGGCGCGGGCGATCCTGTTCTCGGCGCTCACCACCTCGACTGCCTTCGGCTCGCTCGCCCTGTCGCACCATCCGGGCACCGCCAGCATGGGCGACCTGCTCCTCCTCAGCCTCGTCTGCACCCTGCTCGGCAGCTTCTTGTTCGTACCCGCGCTGCTTGCGAGCATCGGCGCCCCGCCACCGCGGCGCTGACCGAGCGGTCTGACGTGACACGTCCGGTTGGGCGAGGAAACGAAATCGTCTAGGCTGATCGTTTCATCACTTCGTCAGGACGGCGCGCATGGCCCGGACCCCGTTGATGCACCTGCTCCTGCGTGCGGCCCGCGAGTGCGCGCGGGTGGCGCAGGCCGAGCAGGGGCCGGTCGCACGACGCACCATCTTGCGGGCAGGCGCCGGGGTCGCGCTGGCGGCGCTGGCCCCGCCCGAGGGCATCGCCGCGAGCGCCAGGATCGCCGTCGTCGGTGCCGGCCTCGCCGGGCTCACCGCCGCCTACCGGCTGCAGCGGGCGGGTTACGCCGTCGACGTGTTTGAGGGCAGTACGCGCCTCGGCGGCCGCTGCTACACCGCGCGCGGGGTGTTTGCCGATGGCCAGATCGCCGAGCACGGCGGCGAATTCATCGACACCGGCCACAAGGCGATCCGCGCGCTCGCCGCCGAACTGGGCCTGACGCTCGATGACGTGTTGGCGGCCACGCCCGCGCGCACCCAGCCGCTCTATGTCTTCGACGCCAAGCCGTACACCCTGGCCGACGCGACGCGCGACTGGCAGCCGCTCTATCCGACCCTGCAGTCCCAGGCGAAGGCGATCGGCGATTTCGACTATCGCCAGGCAACGCCGGCGGCGCGGCACTTCGACGCGATGACAATCACCGAGTGGGTCGCGACCTATGTTCCCGGCGGCAGGGCCGGGCAGCTCGGCCAGCTGATCGAGAACGCCTTCACCGAGGAAAACGCCGCCGACGCCGAACGGCAGAGCGCGCTCAATCTCATTACCATCCTGGCGGTCGATCCGCGCGACGGCTTCAACCTCTACAGCACCGACAGCGACCAGCGTTTTCACGTCAGGGGCGGCAACGACCAGATACCCGGTCTGCTCGGCGAGCGTCTGGGCGCGCGCATCCGCACGGCGATGCCGCTCGTGGCGATCGCCCGTCGCGCGGACGGGCGGCTGCGCCTCAGCTTCAAGCGTGACGGGGGCGTTGTCGATTTCGTCTACGAGCGGGTGATCCTGGCGCTGCCCTTCTCGGTCATGCGTGCCGCGGTCGATTATCGGGCCGGCGGATTCCGTTCCCTCAAGAACCGGGCTATCAAGACGCAGCCGATCGGTGCATCGGTCAAGATCCAGTTGCAGTTCACGCGGCGCAGTTGGAACGAACTGGGATGCTCGGGCGAAATACGCCTGCCGTCGCCGACCTTCCAGACGAGCTGGGAGGTCACGCGGGCGCAGCCTGGACAGGCAGGCGTTCTCAACTTCTGGTCCTGCGGCACGCCGGCCCTGCATGCCGGAGGATTGGACAATGATGCGTTGGCCGCGACGGTCATGGGCGATGCGGCGCCAGCCCTTCCCGGCCTGGCCGGGCTGTGGAACGGCATCATGACGAAGGATGCGTGGGCGCAGAATCCGTGGTCGCTCGGCAGCTACAGCTATTTCCCGCCAGGGTACCAGACCTCGGTGGCCGGCATCGAGGCCGAGCCCGAAGGCCATTGCTTCTTCGCCGGCGAACACACCTCCTCGCAGAACGGGTATCTCAATGCCGGCGTGGAGACCGGCGAACGCGCGGCCCGGCAGGTCATCGCCTCGCTCCGGCGGTAACGCCGTGACGAAGAGAGCAACGCACGATGCCGACAACCGTATATTTCACGAGCAACCGGGTCGCGTAACCGGCCGGCCGCTAATGGGTCGCCGGCGCCACCTCGATCCCCCCCAGGATGAAGTGCGCCAGCGCGTGGCCCAGACAGGCATGCAGCAGCCCGGCGGTCTCCGGGCGCTTGGCGGGCGGGACCATCTCGATGTCGAGGCCGCCGGCCTCCGCCCAGGACCGCATCAGCACATAGCGGTGAAACAGCGCGACGCCCGGCAGGCTCGCCGTGCGCTCCAACGCCTGCTCATAGGGCGCGAGGTCGACGTTGGCGCCCAGGAAGCGGCTGTACTGGAAGTCGATCAGCACCAGGCTCGCGCCGGCGGCGGCGACCAGCGCGGCGCCCTGTTCCAGCGCCTGCGCCAACTCCTCCGGCCGCAACCCCTGCACGGCATCGACGGTCCCCGTCTGCCATAGCACCAGGGCGTAGCGGTGCTGGGCCAGCGCCTCCGGCATCTGGCCCAGCATATCCGCCGCGCTCAGCCCCCGGGCGGCGTTGACGGTCAGGCGCAGGTCGGCGCCGGGCAGGGCGGTCTGCAGCGCCTCCGTCATCACCCTTGGATAGGACACGCCACCCGCCGCGGTGCTGGCCGAGCCAATCGCCAGCACGTCAACCGGCCCGCCCGCGCGCACCGCGTGCGCGAAGGCATCGAGCTGTCCGGGCGCGGCGATCAGGTCCGGGTCCGGGGGGCACAGATCGGGCGCCGCCGTTGCCGCCCGCATGGCCGCGAACGCCAGCGTCAGGACCAGCAGCGGCACACGCAGGCGCGCGGTGCCGGGTGCCGGCGCGGCGGCGGGCGCCTCGCGCGGGACCCGGCCGCGTTCGCCATACCAGGCCGCGATCGCCGCGACCGCGACCATCGCGGCGAAACCGCCCCCGTTGACCACCAGTTGCATGAGTGCTCCGCCACGCCATTCCAGTCCGAGGCGCCCAAAGAAGCCGATGAAGATGCTCCAGCAGAACACCGGCAGCGAGTGCTGGCCCATCAGCACCACCGGTGCGGCGATGCGCGAGCGAAGCCAGTTCGCGTCCTTTGGCACGAGGCGTGCCACCA
>JBDTFI010000142.1:0-3228 GCA_039938035.1 Acetobacteraceae bacterium
GCGATCGGGCCAGTATCGCCGCACCCGCCACGGCGCGTCGCTGCCGCAGGCCGGCAAGATCTGGCCTCGCGCGTCGAGGCACAGGTCGATCTCGATGCCGCAACGCGGATCGCCGGCCGGTTGCCCCGGACCGCGGGTCAGCACGGCGGTCAAGCGGCTCAGGCGCGGCTCGCTCATCGATCCTCCGACGGTCGTCCGTCAGATCGCGACGCGGACACCCAACTCCACGACGCGATCCGAGGGAATACGGAAAAACTCCGTGGCGGGCTGCGCGTTCCGTGCCATCACCAGGAACAGCCATCGGCGCCAGAGCGGGAGCTTGGGCGTGGTCCCGGGAACCATCACCTCCCGGCCGAGGAAGTAGCTGGCCTGCATCGGGTCGAACTCCACGCCGTGATCGCGCAGCCCTTCCAGGGCGCGCGGAATGTTGGGGCTTTCCATGAAGCCGTAGCGCAGGACGACGCGATGGATGCCGGGCGCCAGTTCCGCTACCTCCATCCGGGTCCGCGCCTCGGGGACGTCGAGGTTCTGCACCGTCACGAACAGGACGCGCTCGTGCAACACCTTGTTGTGCTTCAGATTGTGCAGTAGCGCCGCCGGAACGTAGTCGGGGTTGCCGGTCAGGAAGATCGCGAGACCGGGGACCCGCACGGTGCGCGACTGCGGCAGGCGCGCGAGGAACGAGGCGAGCGGCAGGCTGTCCTGGCGCCAGCGCGCGAGCAGCAGGTCGCGGCCGCGCTTCCACGACGTCATCAGGGCCATGAGCCCGAGGCCGAGCACCAGCGGCACCCAGCCGCCCTCCAGGAACTTTAGCGAATTGGCGGCGAAGAATGTCAGGTCGATCAGGAACAGAAAGCCGAACACACCCAGCGCGGCGACGCGCGGCCAATGGAACTGGCGGCGGTAGACGATCGCGGCGAGCACGGCGGTGCAGATGAACGTGCCGGTGACCGCGATGCCGTAGGCCGAGGCCAGGTTGTTGCTGCTGCGGAACGCGAACACCAGCGCGAGCACGCCGACCGCCAGGAAGAGGTTCACCTGAGGGACATAGATTTGCCCCAGCTCGGTCGATGAGGTGTGCCGCACCGTCATCCGCGGCAGGAACCCGAGTTGCAGGCATTGCCTCGTCATCGAGTAGGCGCCGCTGATCACCGACTGACTGGCGATCACGGTCGCCGCCGTCGCCAGCACGACCAGCGGAAGCCGCATCCAGTGGGGTCCGGCGAGGAAGAACGGGTTGCTGGCCGCCCCCGGGTCGGAAAGAATGAGGGCACCCTGGCCGAAATAGTTCAGCACCAGCGCCGGCAACACGAAAAACGTCCAGCTGATGCGGATCGGGCGAGCGCCGAAATGCCCCATATCGGCATACAAAGCCTCGGCTCCGGTCACGCATAACACGACCGCCCCCAGCACCACGAAGGCCATGGACTTGTAAACGATCCCGAGGTGGATCGCGTAGGTCGGAGAAAGCGCCAGCAACACCGAGGGATGGTGGACGATCTGGCTCAGGCCGAGAAGGGCGATCACGACGAACCATACCGCCATGACCGGGCCGAACAGCCGCCCGATGCTGTGCGTGCCACGGTACTGCAGGGCGAACAGCAGCACGATCACGACCGCACTGAGCGGCAGCACATACGTCTTGAGGTCGGGCGAGGAGACCTCCAACCCTTCCAGCGCCGACAATACCGAGATAGCCGGCGTGATCAGGCCGTCGCCGAAGAACAGGCAGGCGCCGGCGATCCCGACAAGGGCCACGAAGCTCCGCATCCGGGGCGTGACGCAGACCCGTTGGGCCAGTGCCATCAAGGCGAGAATGCCGCCCTCGCCGCGGTTATCGGCCCGCATCACCAGCGCGACGTATTTGATCGAGACGATCAGGATCAGCGACCAGAAGATCAGCGACAGGATGCCGAGGACTTCGAGGTTCGCGACGGGACCGCCCTTGAACAGGTCCAGCGCCGCCTTGAAGGCGTACAGCGGACTCGTGCCGATATCGCCATAAACGACCCCCAGCACGGCCACGGTCACGGCGAATCCGGGAAGCCGGCGGGGAACGCTCGCTTCGGCGGTGGTCACGCCCATTGAGAGGTTTCCTCGCGCAAGCGCGGAGCCATAGCGCCGGGCCGCTCCGCCAACAAGCGTTCCCGGCGCCGGTTCAGTGCCCCCGCAGGATTTGCGACAGAAACAGCCGCAGCCGCTCGGTGCGGGGAGCCTCGAACAACTCAGTCGGCGGCCCGCTCTCGACGATCTCGCCCTGGTCCATGAAAACGACCCGATCGGCCACCTGGCGGGCGAAGCCCATCTCGTGGGTGACGCAGACCATCGTCATGCCGGACTCGGCCAGCTCGATCATCACGTCCAGCACCTCCTTGATCATCTCGGGATCAAGCGCGGAGGTCGGTTCGTCGAACAGCATGATCCGCGGCCGCATACACAGCGCGCGGGCGATCGCCACCCGCTGCTGCTGGCCGCCCGAGAGCTGGCCGGGGTACTTCATCGCCTGCTCCGGGATCTTCACCCGGCGCAGGTAGGTCATCGCCTGCTCCTCGGCCTCGGCCCTGGGTGTCTTGCGGACCCAGATCGGCGCAAGGGTGAGGTTCTCCAGGATCGTCAGGTGCGGAAAGAGGTTGAACGACTGGAAGACCATCCCGACCTCCCGGCGCACCTTGTCCAGGGCACGAGTGTCGTCGGTCAGTTCCGTCCCCTCCACCACGATCCGGCCGCTCTGGTGCTTTTCCAGTCGGTTGATGCAGCGGATCATGGTCGACTTGCCCGACCCAGACGGTCCGCAGACCACCACCCGCTCCTTCTCCCCCACGATCAACGACACGTCGCGCAGGACGTGCGCCGCGCCATACCATTTGTTGACTTTGTCGAGCACGATCGCCGACGCCCCAACGGAGGTGGCGGCGGGTTCGACGGCGCTGGTCTGGCTCATGCCGCTTTATTAAGTACCGTCCGACAGCGAGTCGATTCCGCCCCCTTGCGGGACTCCGATCGGCGGCCGCAAATAAACGGCATGGCGCCGCCCACTCCCATCCTGCACCTGATCAAGCTCGCCGTCGGCGTGCGTGATCTGGGACACCTGCGCGCCATCCAAGCGGATCGGGCGACGCGCGAGCCGCCGTTGCGCCACCGCACGCGCAACGCGCCGCGGCGCGCGGCCGAGATACTCGCCGGCGGGTCGATGTTCTGGGTGATCGGCGGCGCGCTGAGCGCCCGGCA
>JBDTFI010000143.1:0-4427 GCA_039938035.1 Acetobacteraceae bacterium
GACACGCTGCTCGCCGCTGCCCGGGCGCACGGGGACGAACTCCTGATGTCGATCCCGATGGAGCCGGCGTCCAGGCTAAACGATCCCGGCGATCGTGCCCTGATGACCACGCTTCCCGCTGACGAAAACGCCCGCCGGCTCGACTGGGCGCTGTCGCGTATCGCCGGCTACGTCGGCGCGACCGGCGCGCTGGGCCGCCTCCACGGCGAGCGATTCGCCGCGCAGCCCGACGTGATGGACCCCATCCTGCACGCCATCGCCGCGCGCGGTCTGCTCTACGTCGACCCCAGACCGGGCGCGGCGCCGCTGCCGGCGGTGCGGGGACGAGGGGTGGACGTAGTGGTTGACGACGCCGCGCCGGCCGCGGCGATCGACGCGCAATTGGCCGACCTCGTACGAATCGCCCGCGCGAACGGCACTGCGCTCGGGCTGATTGGGGCGGTGCGTCCCACGGTGATGGCGCGCCTCCTCGCCTGGACCAGCGGGCTCCCTGCCGAAGGGATCGTGCTCGCCCCGATCAGCGCTCTTTCCAAGAGTCCGAAATGACAGGGGCCTTGCCCTACCGCCCCAATGTCGGCGCCGTGCTGTTCAACCGTGCCGGATTGGTCTTCGTCGCCCACCGTAACGATCTACCTGATCAGGAGGCGCCGACCGGCTGGTGGCAGCTTCCGCAAGGCGGAATCGACGCCGACGAGGACCCCCGTGCCGCCGTGCTGCGCGAACTGGCCGAGGAGGTCGGCACCGATCGGGCCGAGATCATCGGCGAGCATCCCGACTGGCTCACCTACGACCTGCCCCCCGCGCTGCTCGGCGTCGCCTTGGGTGGGCGCTTTCGCGGCCAGCGGCAACGCTGGTTCGCGCTGCGCTTGACCGGGGCTGAATCCGACATCCGCCTGGACGCCGACCCGCACCCGGAGTTCGATGCTTGGCGTTGGGTGGCCCTGTCGGAGCTTCCCGGACTGGCCGTGGACTTCAAGCGGCCGATCTACGAGGTGCTGGTCCGATCGTTCGCCCGCTTCGCGGCACCGGGATAATCAAAGGGAGCCCGCCATGCATTGGACCAATCGCCGCGAAAGGTACCGCGCCATTCTCGCGGGAGATGCCTGCATCCATCCCGGCTCGGTATTCGACCCGATCTCGGCGCGCATCGCCGAAGACCTCGGGTTCGAAATCGGCATGTTCGCCGGCTCGATCGCCTCGTACACGGTGCTCGGCGCACCCGACCTCATCGTGCTGACGCTGACCGAATTTGCCCAGCAGGCGTACCGCATCAACCGCGCGGGCAATCTTCCGCTGATGGTCGACGCTGATCACGGCTATGGCAATGCGCTCAGCGTGATGCGGACGGTGCAGGAGCTGGAGACCGCCGGCGTCGCCGCGCTGACCATCGAGGATACCGCGTTGCCCCGCCGCTACGGGGAGGCCGCGCCTACCTTGATCTCGCTCGACGAAGGCGTGGGCAAGATGCGCGCCGCCGTCGCCGCGCGCGAGGACTCCTCGCTATGCGTCCTTGGTCGCACCAGTGCCCCCGCGCTCACCGGCATCGACGACGCCATCGCGCGTGCCCGCGCCTATGAACAGGCCGGCGTCGATGCCCTGTTCATCGCCGGCGGCCTGACCCGCGCGCAGCTCGACGCGCTCTCGGCGTCGGTGCGCCTGCCGCTGCTGCTGGGCGGCGTGCCGGCCGACCTGCTCGACAACGATTACCTCGCGAGCCGGCGCGTACGGATCGCTCTACAAGGGCACCAGCCGTTCGCAGCCGCCGTGCAGGCCGTGTACGCCACCCTCAGGGCGCTGCGCGAAGGCACCCCACCCGCCAGGCTGGAGGGCGTGGCGCCGCCCGCGTTGATGAAGCGCGTGTTGCGGGAAGCGACGTATGATGGATGGACCGGGGACTTCCTCGGCGGATAAGGAGGCGGTCATGCGGATCATTCAAGGCGAACGGACGCTCGGCGCGCGGATCGAGGACATCGACCTCGCCCAACCGCTCGCGGAGGGCGATTTCCGCGCGATCCTGCGGGCGCTCGGTCGGCACGGCGTGCTGTGCTTCCCCCGCCAGACCTGCGACGTCGCCGCGTTCTTGGCGTTCGGAAGCTGGTTCGGTACGCTCGAGGTCAACGTCGCGAACACGCATCACGCGCACGACCATCCGGAGGTGATGATCCTGTCCAACATGCGCGACGCCGAGGGCCGGGCGCTGGGTCTGTCGGATGCCGGCCAAGGCTGGCACACCGACATGTCGTATTCGCGTGACATCGCTCTCGCCAATATCCTGCACGCCCAACGCGTGCCCCGGCGCAATGGCAAACCGCTCGGCCAGACCCAGTTTCGCGACATGCACGCCGCGTATGACGATCTGCCCGACGGCCTCAAGCACCAACTGGAGGGGCGCACGGCCACGCACGACTTCACCAAGTTCTGGGACATGATGCGGGCCCGCCCTGGCTCGACCCGCCCGCCGCTCACCGAGACGCAGCGCGCCAAGCGTCCGCCGGTCAGTCAGCCGCTGTTCCGACGTCACCCGATCACCGGTCGGATGGTCCTCTATGCCAATCCCGGCTACGCGATGCGCATCGACGGCATGGACGAGACCGAGGGCGGCGAGATTCTCGACTTCCTGTTCCGCCACCAGGAACGGGCGGAATATCTTCATGCACACCATTGGACGGAAGGCGACGTGCTGATGTGGGACAATATCGGAACCGTCCATAACGCCGTTGCCGACTACCTCGCCGACGAGCCTCGCTACATGCGCCGGATGCAGGTTATGGCGACCCGCGACTACGCTTCCCTGGCGGCCTGAGATGACAGCCCCGATCGGCTCGGCCTTCGCCGGGCGGCGCGTCGCCATCACCGGCGGGGCCGGCGGGATCGGACGCGCGACCGCGCTGGCCTTCCTCGACGCCGGCGCCCATGTACTGCTCATTGACCCCGACGCCAAGGGTCTCGACGCCGCGCGCGAGGCGCCGGGCGCGGCGCGGCTGGCGACCTGGCATTCCGACATCGCCACGCCCGCGGCCTGTGCCGAGGCGCTGGATAAGGCCGGCGGAACGATCGACGCGCTGGTTCATCTCGCTGGAGTGTTCGAGCGCGACGCGATGGACCCCGACGCTCACGGCGTCTGGGATCGCGCGATCGCGGCCAATCTGACCAATGCCTACGACATGGCGATCGCCTTCGCGGCGCGCGCCGAACGCACCGGGTCGGCGCGCATCGTGCTGACCAGCTCCGTCGCTTATCACCGAGGCAGTATCGAATATCCAGGCTATGCGGCGGCTAAGGGCGGTATCGTCAGTCTCACCCGCTCCTTGTCACGGCGGTTCGCGCCCCGAATCCTCGTGAACGCGATCGCGCCGGGTCTTATCGACACCCCCATGGCGGCCGAAGTGATCGCGAAAGACGGCGAGCAGAGGCGCCGGCAGATCCCCCTCGGCCGGGTTGGCCGGCCCGAGGAGGTTGCCGGCGTGATCCTCTTCCTATGCGGACCCGACAGTTCCTACGTCACCGGGCAGACCATCACGGTCGACGGCGGCCTGACGAACACGTAGGCGTCGCGCCGCCTCGACCATGTTCGCAAGCGCCGGCCTGACTTCCTCCCATTTGCGGGTCTTCAGGCCGCAATCCGGATTGACCCAGATCTGCCAGTCGGCGAGCCGTTCCCGGGCGAGGCCGAGCAGATCAGCCATCTCGTCGGCGTCCGGCACGCGCGGGCTGTGGATGTCCCACACGCCCGGGCCGATTTCGGCGGGGTAGGCGTTGCCGCTGCCCGGCGCGAAGGCGTCGAGCAATTCCATCCGGCTGCGGGTGGTTTCGATCGAGATCGCGTCGGCGTCCATCGCCGCGATCGCCGCCATGATGTCGTTGAACTCGGCGTAGCACATGTGGGTGTGGATCGCCGTCTCGTCGCGCACGCCGGCGGTGGCCAGACGGAAGCACGCCACCGCCCAGCGCAGATAGGCGTCCCAGTCGGCCCGACGCAGCGGCAGGCCCTCGCGGAACGCCGGTTCGTCCACCTGGATGACGGCGATGCCCGCCGCCTCCAGATCGGCGACCTCGTCGCGCAGCGCCAGCGCGATCTGCCGGCAGACCTGCTCCCGCGGAAGGTCGTCACGCACGAAGGACCATTGCAGCATCGTGACCGGTCCGGTCAGCATCCCCTTCATCGGCCGGCCGGTGAGCGACTGCGCATAAGCCGACCACCGCACGGTCATCGGCTCGGGCCGGGACACGTCGGCCCAGATGATCGGTGGAGCGACGCAGCGGCTGCCGTAGCTCTGCACCCAACCGTGCCGGGTGAAGGCGTAGCCGCAAAGCTGCTCGCCGAAATACTTGACCATGTCGTTGCGCTCGAACTCGCCATGCACCAGCACGTCGAGCCCGACCTCCTCCTGCCAGCGCACGGCCTCGGCGATCCAGCCCTCGATCGA
>JBDTFI010000144.1:0-4501 GCA_039938035.1 Acetobacteraceae bacterium
ACAACCCGTGGAAGCACGGCTACAATGCCGGGGCGTCCTCGGCCGGCGCGGGGGCCGCGGCGGCGGCGGGGTTCGGGCCGATCCATCAGGGCAGCGACGGCGCCGGCTCGATCCGGATGCCGGCGCATTTCTGCGGCGTGTTCGGCCTGAAGCCGAGTTTCGGGCGAGTGCCCGCGTATCCGCTGGGGGCAAGCGACTTCACCAGCCATAACGGACCGATGGGGCGCGATGTCGGCGATGTCGCGCTGATGCTGTCGGTGATGGCCGGGCCGCATCCGTTGGATCACACCACATTGCAGCCGGTGCTGGACTACACCGAGGGTCTGGCGGCGGGCGTGCGGGGACGACGCATCGCCTACAGCCCCGACCTCGGCCATGCGCGTGTCGATCCCGAGGTGGCGGCGTTGGTGCAGGCGGCGGCGCGCCGCTTCGCCGACCTCGGCGCGACGGTGGAGGAGGTCCGGATTCCGTGGGGATCGCTCGGGCCGGAACTGATCCGCCTGACCTGGCCGGCGCACATGGCGGCCCGCTTCGCCGCCAAGCTGCCGGAATGGGAGAGCCGCATGGACCCCGGCCTGGTCGCCTGCATCCGGGCCGGTTCCAAGGTGAGCCTGCAACAGTACCAGGCGGCCCGGGAGCGCAAGCACGCCTATATCGGCGCCATCCATAGCTGGTTCGAGGATTGGGACTTCCTGCTGACTCCATCGGTCTCGGTCGCCGCCTTCCCCGCCGAGTTGCTGAACCCGCCGCATTGGCCGGCCCACGACTGGGACTGGCTGGCCTGGGCGGAGTTCTCCTATCCGTTTGACTTCTCCTGGAACCCGGCGGCGAGCGTGCCGTGCGGCTTCACCGCCGCGGGGCTGCCGGTCGGCTTGCAGATCGTCGGGCGCCGCTTCGATGACCGCGGCGTGCTGCAAGCGGCGGCGGCGTTCGAGGAGGCGCAGCCCTGGGCGGACAAGCGGCCGGCGCTGGGGTAATGCTGTTCGCGGTCCTCAGCGAACCACTGCCGACCCGTCCGTCGGAGGCAGCGGCGAATCGGCGGCGGTATTGGGAATGGGCGCGCCCGTTGCAGGAGGCGGGCACGATGCGCCACGTCTGGGCGCGTGCCGGGCGCGGCGCGCTGGCGGTGTTCGAGGTCGATGGCAACGCGACTTTGCACCGGCTGCTGAATGAATGGGCCGAGATCGTCCCGGCACGCTTCGACGTCTATCCGTTGCTCGATCCGGACGCGGCGCAGGCGTTCCTGGCGAGGCCCCTCTGATCCAGCTGTAGTCATTCCGCGGCTCGGGCGGTAGAAACCTCGATCGCGTAACGCCCCGCGCAGCCCGAGAGGAAGACGATCGTTGATGTCGCAGACCCTCGGATTCATCGATGGGCTCGAAGGGTCCTACGTGCGCGGCTGGGCGGTCGCCGATGGCGAGCGCGCCGCCGCGATCACGATTCGCGAACCGGGAGGCAAGCTGCTCGCGCGTGGACCGGCGGCGCTGGACCGGCCCGACGTGGAGCGGCTCGGTTATCGGCGTGCGTGCGGCTTTCGCATCCCGGTGCGCCGGATCGGGCATGTGGGCGCGTTGCATGTGTTCGCCGACGGGATCGAACTCGCGGGCTCCCCGGTTCGGGTCGGGGCGGGACTCTACGACGGCGCCCTTATCATCTCCGACGGGGTCGCCAGCGGCTGGATCATGGAACGAACCGACCTGTTCCGCGGCGCGTCCGTGCGGCTCCACGACCAGGACGGCGTGCTTCTGGGCGAAGCGGAGGCCTGCATCGAGGCGGATGAAGCGGACCCCCTCCATGCGCCCGCCCGGTTCTCGATCGAGTTGGGCCTGGCGTGCTTCGGCCGCCCGGACCTGATCGTACGGGCCTCGGTCGACGGGACGCGCTTCGCCGAGGCGCGATGCGCCATGCGGCTCGACGGGTATCTGGATGCGCTGACGCCGCGCCGGTGCGGCGGTTGGCTTCTGTCGCCCGACGCCCCGACGCGCGGCGTCGCGATCGAGGTATTCCGCGACGGCATCCAGGTCGGGGCGGGGACGTGCGACTTCCCCCGCGAGGACGTGCGCGACCGCTATCCGCACGCCTGGCGCGTCGGCTTCGAGATCGCGCTCGAAGCGGGCGTCGCCGAGAGCGACGCGCCGCCCGTGTATTCGGTCCGCCTCGCCGGCACCGACGCCGAGTTGTTCGACGGTCCGCTGGCCATCGAGGAGCGCACCGATGCGATCGAAGCGGCACGCCGGCTGGGCCGGCAGGCGCAGGTTGACCTGACCTTGTCGGCGACGGACCGCGCCGTGCTGCGTCGCGCACTGGCCGCGTTCGTCGGCCAACGCCGGCACGGCGCGGAGCGGACGCGCGTACGCGTGCTCCACGCCCGGCCGGATCTGCCGGGAGGGCGTCGGCTCTGTATCGTCATCCCGTGCTATCGCGACGTGGCGGTCACGCGCGCTTGCGTGGACAGCGTGCTCGCCGCCCGCGATCCCTCCCGCGACGCGATCGTGTTGGTCGATGACTGTTCGCCCGAGCCGGGCATGGCGGCGCTGCTGGAGATGTTCGCCCGCCAACCCGGCGTCTTTCTGCTGACCAGCACCGAGAATCAGGGCTTCGTGCGCGCCGCCAATCGCGGCATAGGCGCCTGCCGGGACGGCGACATTCTGCTCCTGAATTCCGACACCCGCGTGTTTCCCGGCGTGCTGGAGGAATTGTGCCGGATCGCCCGCCTCTCGCCCGACATCGGCACCGTCACGCCGCTGTCCAACAACGCCACACTCTTTTCCTATCCGCACATGAGCCTGCCCAACGCGTCGCTCGCGGACATGGGTTGGGAGGACATCGCCGCCGTCGTCCGGGAGGCGAATGGAGGCGTGGCGATCGACGTGCCGACCGGGCACGGCTTCTGCCTGCTGATCCGGCGCGAAACGCTCGACCTCGTCGGCCCGTTCGACGAGGCGTTCGGCCGCGGCTACGGCGAGGAAAACGATTTCTGCCAACGTGTGGCTGATCTCGGCTTTCGCAACGTCGCCGCCGCCGGCGCCTTCGTCGAGCATCGCGAGAGCGTCTCGTTTGGCGACGAGAAAAAGGCGCTCCTCGAGGCGAATCTGGCCCGGCTGGCGCGCATGTATCCCGAATACATCGCCGCCGTCGCGACGTACGAGCGCGGCGACGGGCTGCGTCGGGCGCGCTGGCCGATCGATGCCGCGCGGCTTCGCAAGGCGGGTGAGAACGGCGCGCGTTTCGCCCTGGTGGTGACTAACTGGCTCGGCGGCGGCGCGCGCAAGGCCCTCGCCGACATCGAGGCCGCTTCCGGCTATGGCGAGGCCGACAAGCTGATGCTGAGCTGCCGGGCTGACGGCGTGATCGAGCTGAACGCCGAGACACCGGCGCTGCGCGCCGTCTTCGCCGCCGACGAGATCGTGGCGCTATTCGACCTGCTCTCGGTCGCGCCGATCACCCGTGTCGTCGTGCATCAGGTGCTGGGCTTCCCGCCGGGATTCCTCGACCGCCTCGCCGGCTTGGTCGGGGTACGGCACGCGATCTTTCATGTGCATGATTTCTACACGCTTTGTCCGCGCGTCACGATGATCGACGCGGCCGGGCAGTTCTGCGACATCGCGCCCCCCCCAGACCTGCCGGCGGTGCCTTGCCGCCGCGGGCGCGCACGAGGCCTCTCGGCTGGATGCCCTCGACCCGGCGGAGCACCGCGCCCGCATGGGCACGCTGCTGGCCGCCTTTCGTCACGTCGTTGCGCCGTCGGAGAGCGCGGCGGGATACCTGCGCCGGGTCTGGCCGGATCTCGCGGTGACAGCGGTGCCGCATCCCGAGGCGGAGCCCGCCACCGCATCCGCGCCGCGCCGCGCGATCGGTGACACGGTCGCGCGGCGCGCGACGGGTGAGACGGTCGCGCTACTGGGCGCGATCGGTCCGCCGAAGGGATCGGCCACGCTGCTCGCGATCGCCCGCCGGGCCCGGTTGAGCTATCCCGGATTCCAGTTTCGCGTGATCGGCCACACCGACATCGACCCATTGTTGCGCGAGGTCGGAAACGTGCGGATCACCGGCGCCTACGAGCCGAGGGAGCTGGCGGGGCTTCTGGATCGCTCCGAAGCACGCATCGCGCTCTTTCTGCATAACTGGCCCGAGACCTATTCCTACACCCTCGGCGAGGCGGTGGCGCACGGCCTCTATCCGCTGGTGCCCGACCTCGGCGCTCCCGCCCAGCGGGTCCGCGAAGCCGGCTGGGGTGCGGTGTTCGGGTTCCCGATCGAGGTGAACGAGGTGCTGGCCGCCATCTCCACGGCCCTGGCGCGCCCTGTGGACGAGCAGGATGGCGTGGGTCCGACGCGGTTCGCACATGCCGATGCCGCCGCGAAACACCGGGCGCTCATGGGAGTTGGGGAGCAGGCACCCACGCGCGTCGCGTGAGCCCGATGCGTCATTAACGCGGCCTTCAGCCTTTTCGCACGAGCATGCGGCCGAGCAGGAGTCTCGGTTGCACCTCAGTCCCGTT
>JBDTFI010000145.1:0-12549 GCA_039938035.1 Acetobacteraceae bacterium
TCCCAGGAAGACGGGTCGCGATAACTCATGGCCGTGCCTCCTGGGTCCAGGGATCGACGCGGGCCTGCGTGCGGGCGCGCCACCCGGGCGCCTCGGCGTCAAGGATGGTCTCCAGGCTTTCGACCCGTCGCTCCATTCCCTGCGCCAATTCCCAGAGATCGCCCATCACGCGCTCCTGCTCCTTCGACAGCATTCGCGCGGTGCGCCAGCGGGTGGAATAATGCGCGACGATCCAGACCGGCGCGACGACGACCAGCAGCAGGACCGCGATCAGGATGTGCATCCCGAACCCCATCATGCCCGGGCCGGCTGCGGCGGCGGGGCGACCGGGATGCGGTTGCCCAGCCGCGCCTTCAGCTTCGCCAGTTCCTCGGCCACCCCGGAATCGGCCTCCATCTCGGCGAATTCCTGCTCCAGCGGCTTGCCGCCGGGCGCGCCGCCGCGCCCCAGGTCGAACGCCTCCACCTTGCCCTCCGCCTCGTCGAGCGCCCGCTCCACCTGCTCGAAGCGGGCGAAGGCGTCGGTGATGCGCTCGTCATACAACTTCCCGCGTACCTTGAGGCGATTGGCCGCGCTGCGATGGCGGGCCACGATCGAGCGCTCGCGCGACTTGGCGTCGTTCAGCTTGGCCTGGAGCTTGCCGATGTCCTCGTTCTGCCGGTTATACGCCTCGACCATCTGGGTGAGCTGGGTCTCGGCGGCGGCGAGGCTCTGCGCGGCGCGCGCCTTCGCGGCCAGCGCTCCCTTGGCGAGGTCGTCGCGTCCGCGCGTCACCGCGAGTTCGGCCTTGCGGTCCCATTCCTCGGCTTCCCGGCGCATCCCGGCGACCCGGCGCTCCATCTCCTTGCGTTCGGCGATCCCCCGCACGGCGGCCGAGCGGACCTCGACCAGCGTGTCCTCCATCTCCTGGATGATGAGGCGGATGATCTTCGCTGGATCCTCGGCGCGGGCGAGGATCGAGTTGAGGTTGGAGTTCACGATGTCGGTGAGGCGCGAGAAGATGCCCATGATCATTAGTCCCCGATGGCCTGCCAGGGTTTGAGCAAGGAGCGTGCCAACGCTCGCGCCCTGAAGGGCCGGGATTGAAGGTGGTGAAATCCGCCAACTGATGATCTATATCCCCATATTATGGCCAGAACCGCCGATCCCGCGACCCCGACGCCCCTCGGCGAAAGCCTCGCGTTCCAGGCCATGCTCGTCCATGTCTCCCGCCTCGCGCCGCTCGACCGTCCGGTGCTCGTGGTCGGTGAGCGCGGAACCGGCAAGGAACTGGTGGCGAGCCGCCTCGCCTACCTTTCGCCACGCTGGGACCGGCCCTTCGTCAAGCTCAACTGCGCCGCGCTCGCCGAAAGCCTGCTCGACACCGAGTTGTTCGGTCACGAAACCGGCGCCTTCACCGGCGCCGGCCGCCGCCGCCCGGGCCGGTTCGAGCTGGCCGACACCGGCACGCTGTTCCTCGACGAGATCGCCAACGCCTCGCTCGCGGTGCAGGAGAAGCTGCTGCGCGCCATCGAATACGGCGAGTTCGAGCGGGTCGGCGGCAACGACACCCTCGCGGTCGACGTGCGCGTGATCGCCGCGACCAACGCCGATTTGCCGGCGCTCGCCGCCGCCGGGCGGTTCCGCGCCGACCTGCTCGACCGTCTCGCCTTCGACGTGATCGCCCTGCCGGCCCTTCGCGAGCGTCCGGGCGACGTCGAGCTGCTGGCCAGCCACTTCGCGACCCGCATGACCGCCGAACTCGGCCGCCCCTACTTCGCGGGCTTCACCCAAGCGGCGCTCGCGCGGCTGCGCGCCCATCCCTGGCCGGGCAACGTGCGCGAGCTGCGCAACGCGGTCGAGCGTAGCGTGTGCCGGATGGAGCGTCCCGAGGCGGTCCTCGACGAACTGGTGCTGGACCCGTTCGGGGGCGCCGGGCGCCGCGCGGACCCCTCCGGCGAGATGCCGGCGCCGCCGGTGCCGCCCCTCCCGGACTTCACGGGCGCCGTGCGCCGGTTCGGCGCCGGCCTGCTGACCCGCGCCCTGGAGGAGTCGCGCCACAACCAGCGCCACGCCGCCGCCCGCCTGGGCCTCAGCTACGATCAGTTCCGCCGCTCGCTCAAGACGCACGGGCTGGCCGGTTCCCCGCGGGATGGGTGAGGGATTTCCGCGTACACCTGACCCTCCGGGCGTGTACATCGCGCCCCGCCCCGGCCGCGCGGCGTGTATATCGGGCCGCTTCGCGCGTCCTGGCCGTGTACATTCGCCGCGGGTGCGAAGGGGTTTCAGTGTACACCCGGCGGGTGTGCCGGCGTGACCTGCACCGCGCGAGGCACGCGACGGATGTCCCCGCCGCGTCATCAAGGCAGGATCGGCTTCGGTTAAACGTGGTCGTCCTGCTCGGGAGCCCCGGTGAACGGATTGGTATTGGAGCCCTCCCTGATGGCGTCGATGTCTTCCATGTCGTTGCCGAATGTGAAATCGTCGAGAGCGGCCACGCAGCCGTCGAAACTGTATGGTGGGTTGCACGCCAGCGCCGGTCTTGCCCCCAGGAGCAAGACCACTGCCGGGGCAGTCACCGCCACCTGAGCCGCGGTCTTCGCGAAGTCACGCCGGGTCTCCTTCGCGACCTCCGCTCCAGACGTTTCCAGACCAACGATTCTGTTCTCCTCATCCATGGTCACGCCTCCCCCATGAACCGATATCCAGCCGGTGGAAGGCCAATTCGGCCAACCACGACGGCAGGTTAGCCCTCGGAGCAGGTGGTTGGCAACGATAATCGGTCCGGGAGCGGCCGGAGGTTCAACCCATCGGCGCGGCATCGAGCCGCACCGCGACTCCGGCCTGCAGCATCGGCCTCGTCATCGTCGGGGTGGCGCTGCGCCGCGCGAGGGACGCGGGTCGTCCGCGGCGGGAGCCACGGCATCCATGAAGAGCGAGAGGTTCCGGCCGTCGACCTCGGCGCGGGCCGAACGGCTGAACTTGTCGATCCGAAGCTCCGGAAACGTCGAACCCATGTACTCGCTCGGCATCGGAATGAAGCCGGCGTCCTTCACCAGGTCGGTCAGCGTCTCGGTATCGTAGCCGTACTTATGCGAGATCATTTGCCCATCGGGGCCGTGATAGGCCCCGGCGTATTGCAGGAAATACCTGAGCAGACTGCCATTTCGCGGTTTGCCGAACAGCGCCTCGTCGCGACGAACGAAGAACCGCCGGTCGCCGGAAGCGTAGGCCAGCAGGCATCGCCCGATGTCGGGAACGATGATCCTCAGCACGCCGCCAGGCTTCAGGATGCGCCGAATCTCCCGCAAGACTCCGAATGCCTCAAGCGGGAAGTAAAAATGCTCCAGCACATGGGCGAGAAAGGCAAAATCGACGCTGGCATCATCAAAAGGAAGTGGTCGAAGCAGGTTCAGGGTCGTGCCGCCAGCCTGGGCATCCAGCGATACCCAACCCTCGATGACCTCGAAACCCGCGCCGAGGTTCAATTTCAACTTTCCCCCTGGGTGAGGCAGGCGTTCCAGCTGCTTGGAAGCACTCCTCCGCGCCGCCGCTTCGATGTCTCCTGCGAACGTCAGCATGTCCCGATGCAATCGGCGAAGTCGATCGCCGAAACTGGTCAACTCGACGCCTGACGCACCGCCAGCCGCCGCGTGCGCGACCGATGAAAAATCCGCCACGACACTGTGCCCGGCCTTCGCAATGTCGCCCAGCAGGCGCAAGGATTCGGCGGGCTCGATCGGACGACTCTCCGCCGAGAGCGCATCGAATGCGATCAGGATGCCGGCATCGCGAAGCTCTTCCACGGCGGCGCTGAACGACGCGCGGGAGTCCGAAGGCACGTCGATAATCACGTCAGCCGGATCATTCGGTTCGGCGAAGCGCTCCAAAATCTCCAAAGCCAGGGGATTGACGTCGAAACGCCTGGTTTGGTCCGGGTCGTAGAAATGCAACCGCGGCGTCCCGGCCATCGTCGCTTGCAGCACTCTCGGGTTCGCTACGAATTTCATGATATTATGTGACGCCTATGATGCAGCAAACGAACCTCCGCCGTCATGCCCGCGAATGCGGGCGCCCACGACTTTAGCGGCGGCCAAGGGAAGACGTGGATACCCGCGTTCGCGGGCATGACGGTGTTGTCAGTCATATAGGCGCGACATCAAGCCGCACAGCGATCCCCTCCAGTTCCGGACGCGCGGGCGGGTAGCGGCGCATCACCTCCGGGTCGTGGCCCGGCACGATATGCGCGGGGCTCGGGGCGGCGGCGCGCAACAGGTCGTAGCCCTCCAGCATCTGGCCGATGTGGAACGCCGTCGTGAACACGCGCTCGGTCTCCATGTGCTCGTAGTAGTGCGTCACGTCCGAGGCCACGACGACCCAGCCGCGCTTCGTATGCACGCGGACGAATTGCAGCCCCGCCGAGTGGCCGGGCGCCGGATGCAGTTCGATCCCCGGCGCCGGATCGTGGCGTCCGTTGTGCAGCGACACCCGCTTGGCGTAGTTCAGCCGGACGATGCCGACGACGTCGTCCACCTCGAAGGAGTGTGATAGCTGGTGAAAGCGCATATGCCGTCCCACCGCGTAATGCAGCTCCGGCTCCTGCAAATGGAAATGCGCGCGCGGGAAGCGGTCGAAATTGCCGACATGGTCATAGTGCAGATGGGTGAGGATCACCGTTTCCACCGATTCGGGCGCGACCCCGAACAAGCCCAGCGCATCGACGGGGCAACGCAGGAACTCGCGCTTGCGCTTCCGCGCCGTGGGCTCGGTGAAGCCCGCGTCGATCACGATCGTCCTGCCGTCGCCCTTGGCGAGCCAGACGAAATAGTCCATCGGCATCGGCCCATCATGCGGATCGCCGCCGATGAAATGGTCGGACCGCCGTGCCTCGCGGGTGGCATAACGGATCGCGAACAGCTCGTATTCGGGCAGCGTGGCCATCGTTCTCTTCTCCCGCAGGGTCGCCAGAATGCCCGATTTCACCGAATTGTCACTGGCCTTGCCGGTTCCGGACCATAGGGTGCGCCCGTTCCATTCCAGAGAGACAGCACTATGCAACGACGGGTTCTCGTGCTCGCGACCATCGGACTTGGCGTACTGCTTGCGCCTTCTGCTCAGGCCCAGCAGCAGATCACCGGCGCCGGATCGACCTTCGTCTATCCCGTGCTGTCCAAATGGGCAGCCGTTTATGCCAAGATGAAGGGCGTGCAGGTCAACTACCAGTCGATCGGCTCGGGTGGCGGAATCGCGCAGATCAAGGCGGGGACGGTCGATTTCGGCGCCTCCGACGCGCCGCTCTCGCCGGCTGACCTTCAGGCGGCCGCGCTTGCCCAGTTCCCGGTAATCGTCGGCGGCATCGTGCCCGTCGTGAACATTGCCGGCGTGAAGGCGGGCGACGTCAGGCTCACCGGTTCCGTGCTCGCCGATATCTATCTCGGCAAGATCAAGACGTGGAGCGATCCCGCGATCGCGACGCTCAATCCCGGCGTGATGCTGCCGGCTGAGGCCATCTACGTGGTGCATCGCTCCGACGGGTCCGGAACCACGTATAATTTCGTCGACTTCCTCTCCAAGGTCAGCCCCGACTGGAAGCAGAAAATCGGCGTCGGCACCGCCGTCGCCTGGCCCACGGGTGTCGGCGGCAAGGGCAACGAAGGCGTCGCGGCCTATGTCGAACGCATCAAGGGCGCGATCGGTTACGTCGAGTATGCCTATGTCGTGCAGAACAAGATGACCTACGCGCTGGTGGAGAACGCGGCGGGCGACTACCCGGCGCCGAGCGTGACCGCGTTCCAGTCGGCCGCGGCCAGTGCCGACTGGAAGTCCGCGCCGGATTTCGACCTCGTGATGACCAATGCACCGGGCAAGGGCGCCTATCCGATCGCCGCCAGCACGTTCGTGCTGATGCACGTGCAACCGAAGAACGCCGTGGCCTCCAAGGCGGCGCTCGACTTCTTTGCGTGGTCGCTGGAGCATGGTCAGGCACTCGCCGAAAGCCTCGACTACGTGCCGCTGCCGCCGACGCTGGTCTCGCGGATCGAGACCTACGTCGGTTCGCACATCCACGAGTAGGCGTCGGAGTGTCCGCCACCGACAGCATCGCCGCGGTCGCCTTCGCGAGACGGCGTCCCCGCCTGGACCTCGCGGACCGCGGGTTCCAGGCCGCCGCCGGCGCCGCCGCGCTGCTCGTGCTTGTCATGCTCGCAGCCATTGCCGGCTCGATGCTCTACGGCGGCCTGCCGGCATTCCGCGCCTTCGGATTGCACTTCATCTACGGCACCGAGTGGAACCCGGTCGCCCGGCAATTCGCCGCCGGCGTCGCCATCTACGGCACGCTCGTCTCCTCCTTGATCGCCATGCTGATCGCGGTCCCGGTCAGCTTCGGCATCGCCGTCTTCTTGACCGAGGTGGCGCCGGCATGGCTGCGCGGCCCGATCGCCGCGGCGATCGAACTATTGGCCGGCATCCCCTCGATCATCTTCGGCATGTGGGGGCTGTTCGTCTTCGTGCCGGTGATGTCGGATCACGTCGAGCCGTGGCTCAACGATTATCTCGGCCCGATCCCCGGCATCGGCGCCCTGTTCAGCGGCCCGCCGCTCGGGATCGGGATGCTGACCGCCGGCATCATCCTCGGCATCATGGTGATCCCGTTCATCGCCTCGGTGATGCGCGACGTGTTCATGCTGGTGCCGCCGCAATTGCGCGAGGCGGCGTTCGCGGTCGGCGCGACGCGCTGGGAGGTGGTCCGCAAGGTCGTGCTGCCGTACACGGGCACCGCGGTGATCGGCGGCATCTTCCTGGGCCTCGGCCGCGCGCTGGGCGAGACGATGGCGGTCACTTTCGTGCTCGGCAACGCCCACGAACTTAGCGTGTCGTTGCTGATGCCGGGCAACAGCATCTCGGCGGCGATCGCCAACGAGTTCACCGAGGCAGACTCGCCGCTCTACGTGTCCTCGCTGATCGCGCTCGGCTTCCTGCTGTTCGTCATCACCTTCGTCGTGCTGTGCGCGGGCAAGCTGATGCTGATGCGCGTGGCCCGCCAAGGTGGACGCTGATGGGTGGATGCTGATGGCGGCGAATGCCGCGCGCGCGCTGCGCCGCCGCCGCGCCGCCTACAGCCGGATCGCCCTCGGCCTGTCGGCGGCGGCGACGTTGTTCGGCGTGTTCTGGCTGTTCTGGATCCTCGGCGCGACGATCTACTACGGCGCCTCCGCGCTGAGCCCACGCCTGTTCACCGAGATGACCCCGCCGCCCGGTTCGATGGGGGGGCTTCTCAACGCGCTGTACGGCAGCCTGCTGATGGTCGTCCTCGGCACCGCGATCGGCACGCCCGTCGGCGTCATGGCGGGCACCTGGCTCGCCGAATACGCCCGCGCCCGCTGGCTTGCCGAGACCATCCGCTTCATCAACGACATCCTGCTGTCCGCGCCGTCCATCGTGATCGGCCTGTTCGTCTATGCGCTGGTGGTCCGCCAGAGCGGGCACTTCTCCGGCTATGCCGGCGCCGTGGCGCTGGCCCTGATCCTGTTGCCCGTCGTCGTGCGGACCACCGACGAGACCCTGCGTCTCGTGCCGATGACGTTGCGCGAGGCGGCGCTCGCGCTGGGGGCGCCGCGCTGGCGCATGATCACCCTGGTGATCTGGCCCGCCGCGCGCACCGGCATCACCACCGGCATCCTGCTCGCGGTCGCCCGCATCAGCGGCGAGACCGCGCCCTTGCTGTTCACCGCGCTCAACAACCAGTTCTGGACCGCCAACCCGGCGCATCCGATGGCCAACGTCCCGGTGGTCATCTTCCAGTTCGCCCTCAGCCCCTACAAGGACTGGCACGCGCTGGCCTGGGCCGGGGCACTCATCATCACCGTGTTCGTGCTATGCGTGAGCGTCGGCGCGAGGCGCCTGATTCGTACCCGCGCCTGAACCGGAGACGCCATGAGCCTCGATACGACCTATGCCGGCCTGAACGAGATCTTCCGCGACCTCTTCGGCGACGAGGCGATCAGCCTCACCCCCGACACCACCGCGACCGACATCGCCGAATGGGACTCGTTTAACCACATCAACATCGTCGTCGCCGTCGAATCCCGCTTCGGCATCAAGTTCAACACCGTCGAGGTGGAGGGATTGAAGAACGTCGGCGACATGGTCGCGCTGATCGAGCGGAAGCAGGCGGGGTAGCCCTCAGTAACTCGGGAAGTGGTGCCGGGACGCGAGATGCGGCTCCGCCATATCGGCGATATGGGCGTGATGGGTAAACAGGATCGTCTGCGTGCGCTTCCCGAAGTCCGCCAGCACCCGGATCGCCGCCCGCGCCCGACTGTCGCTGAAATTGACCAGCAGATCATCGGCTATGAAGGGCAGCGGCTCAGTCCGTTCGGCATCGCTCTCGATCGCGGCGAGGCGCAGGGCCAAATAGAGTTGATCGCTCGTGCCATCGCTCAGGCGCTCCACGGGGCACTTGCCGCCATCCGGGCGCAGCGCGATCATCACCAGCTTGCCGTCGTCGGTCTCGTCGGCCACCAACCGATCGTAGCGCCCTTCGGTGAGACGCGCGAACAAGTCCCCGGCTCGCGCCAGGAGGGGCCCTTGCTGCTGGCCGCGGAAGCGCTCGATTCCCGCCGCGAGCAGCGTGTGCGCCATCCGCAGCCGCACGTAACGGATGGCGATATCGTCGGTCTCCGCCGCAGCGTCGTGCATCGCCTGAGCGGCACTAGCCGCGTCGCGGCCAGTCTCCATTTCCTGGACCGATGCGCTGAGTGTCGCCAGTTGTCCGGCGATGGCGGCCTTCTCCTCGGGGATATCTTTTAGCCGCTCGTTGATTTCGTCGATGCGGGGTCCAAGCGCATCGGGATCGATGCCAGCCGCCTCCTGGTTCAATTCCGCGAGCGACATGCCTTTGTCGAGCGGGCGCAGATCGTCCCTCCGTTCGGCGATCTCGCGTGACAGGGAAGCATGTTCGGCGGCGCGGGCGATCACGGCTTGCAGCGCCGCGTCGTCGGCGGCACCGGCGAGAACCCGCAGGGAGGCGAGGACGCTCTCCCCGTGTTCCTGGGTCCGGGTAAGTCCCTCTACCTCCGTGCGAATCTGTTCACGCTGCCGGGTCAGCGTTTCGCCTTGCTTTGCATCGACGCGGCTGGCCTTCAGCCGATCGGTCACCGCGCGAACCGCGTCGTGCATGTCGGAATCCGCGAGGTCGGGGGCGATCCGGCGCACGAGCGCGGCCGCCTCGTCGCGGAACCCGTCGATGAGCAGTGTCATCTCAGCCACGCGATCGCTCGCGGCCTTCCACTCGCCGACCCGCTTTTCCACCTCGTTCCATAGGTCGAGCGCGAGCTTGCCGTCCTCGGCGGAGGCTCCCGGTGCCAGACCCAGCGCGGAAGCTGCCGCCGCCCAATCCCTCCGCCAGGCGGTGAGTGCGTCCGTGGCTTTAGCAAGCGCCTGGCGCTTTCCCTCGACCTCCCGGGCCCCGCGATCCACATCCGCCCGAGCGTTGGCCCGTGCCGTTGCCTGGCCCTCGCGCTCCCTGCAGACGCGCTCCGCCACGCGCTTAAGGTCAGCCACGCGATTGTTGGCGGCAGCTGCCTCCGTCGGCAACAGTGCCGCAAGACCAGTCCAGGCGGCTGCGTGACGCCCTTCAGCGCCCGCCGCCTCGGCGGTTGCGTCCTCAGCCCGTCGCCGTCGGGCTAGGACATCATCTCGCCTGCGACGCCACTCCCGCATCACCTGCGGATCGAGGGGAACGATCCCGGCTGGCTGCCACAGGGAAGTCCACAACGCCATCTCCACCGTGAGGGCGGTCTCGGCGGCGGCGGCCGCCGCATCGGCATTGGCCCGCAGGGCGCGGTCTAGTGTCTGCGTAACCCGGAGTTGCTCGTAAGTCGCGACGCGCTCGGAATCGGCGGCGCGGCGATCGACAAGCGTATCGGCGTCGCGCACCAAGGATTCGAAGGTGTCGGCCAGCCGATCGGCTGAACCAAGCCCCACCATCTCGTCATCCGTCGGCGGGGTGCCATCCGACAGACGATGGCGCCGAAGCAGGCGCCAGGCGCGATCACGCGTATCCCGCAGCTTGGTGATCGCATCGGTGGTCGGCAGGTCGCCGGGGCCGGCCATCGCGTCGATGTTCGCGGCCGTCGATTCGAGGGTCTTGTCGAGCCGGGCCACTTCCCCACGGCAGGACCGCAGCACGTCTTCCCATCCGGCGAGCGCGACGGCGTGCCGGTCGGCGACAGCTTCAAGCGGGATGGGGGCAATCGCGAGTTCATCAGCCGAGCCGGTCCAGAACGGCAACCCCGCCAGCGCATCGTGAAGTTCGCCCTGTGCCCTCGCCAGCGCTGACGTCGCTTTCGCCCGCTCCGCGTCAATCGGCCCTTCCGCCGTCGCGTGATTAAGCGCGTCACGCAGGGCGGTGAACGGTTCAGGTTCTGGCGTCGAGGAAAGCGACAATCTCGCCTTGGCAAGTGCTTGCTCGGCTGTCTCTAATTCCTCCCGTGCCTTCGCCAGGCGGTCCGCGAGCGTCACATGCGCGATGATCGCCCGATCCGCCGCGCCACGGGCCATCGCGTCGGGGATGCGCGCGGCGAGTGCATGAATGCCGAGGGTCTGACCCATCCGCCGCCCGCTGTCCTCAACGTCTTGGCGGTGCTGCTCGGCGAGAAGGCGCTGGATTTCGCGGTCGCGTTGCGCCGCTTCGACCTGGCTTTGATCACCAGCGAGCCGGTCGATGAACTCGCCCTCGGCCAGCAACGCGGTATCAATGGTCAGCGCTGCCAGCGCGACCCCTAGTCCGTCATCGCGCTCGCGTTCGCGACGCAGGGCGTCCGCCGCTCGCTCCCGCGCGGCGACGGCGGCGACGCGTTGCGCTTCCGCGTCGGCGGGAAGGGCCGGGATGGCGCCCATCAATGCAAGCTCGGGGAGCGTGCGGGCGAGCGCCTTGCGGGCGGGCGCGGTGCTGCGAATCCGCTCTAGCCGCTCGCGTTCGGCCCGCAGCGATTCGTCTTCCGCGCCAAGAGCGGTGCGGGCGATTAGCAGGCGTGCCTGCGCCTCGCGGGCCTCCCTGTACGCCGGGGGTGCGATCGTCCGTGCGTCAAGATCCGCCCTGGCGGTCTTGAATGCATCCCCCGCCTGATGCAGGGCGCGCGCGCCCTTGCGATCGCCGAACAGCCGTTTGGCGTCTCCGTCGAGCCGCTCCAGCAGGGCGCGGAATCCGTGGACGCCGGTGTGCGCCTGGAGGATGCTTTCCCCGACCTCGCCCTCCCCCCGCAGGATGGTCTCGCCGCCACGACGCAACTCAGCCGCGTCCAGGCCGAAGACGCGCTCGAACCGCTCCCTCGTCGCTCCGCTCAGGAAAGCGGCAATGGCGCTCTCCGGCAGCGGCTGATCCCGATCGTCACAAAGATCGTCTTTGCGCCGCTTCCGCCGCTGAAACGTACTGATCCGCCCGTCCGCCGCGCGCAACGTGAGCGCAATGCGAAGATCGCGCGTCTCATGCAGGAAGGCGAAATCCGTGCGGTGTGGAAAGCCGAACAGGCAATCGCCGATCGCCGCGAGCGCGGTTGACTTGCCGGCCTCGTTCGCCCCCAGCACGACGTGCAGCCCGTTCTCGGCAGGAAACGCCAGTTCAAGGTCGCTGAGATGGCCGTAGCGTCCGAGCAGCAGGCGGGCGATCCTCACCGCATATCCTTCCCACTCAGCGCGTTCGCTACGATGTGCCAGGCATCATCGCCGAGGGCGAGCAGATCGTCGGAGTCGCGCGGCGGCGCGAAGCCAGCCCGGCCGGGCAGGCGAGGAACTTGGCCGGCCAGCGTCCGGAACTCGTCAAGCAAACGGGCCTGAATATCCGGATCGTTGAGCGCGGCCTGGAACTGGCTGGCGAGCTGGCCGATGGACTCCGCACCGATGCCCGTGGCATCCGCCTCCGGCTTCGTTTCGACGCGCACACGTTCGACATGCACGTCCGCGCTTATCACGGCGGCTGCACTGCGGCACTCTGCGTCGATTGCCTCGGGATTGGCCACGATCGCCGAATGCTGGGCGGTGGCGCCTTCGAGCGTGATCCGCACGATCAGCGGCAAGCCCTCGGTCGCCGCCTCCGCCGCGGCGAGGCTGAAGCGGACCCGTGCGCCTATCTCGGCGATCGTGTCCGCGCCATCCACATCTACCCGGACATGATCCCAACGCAGCACATCGGTCGTGTGCGGCGTCACCGAGGCGATCGCGCGGTCTCGCACCTCTACCAGTGTGCATCCCTTGGCGCCGGTCTCACGCGCATGGCGGCCCTGGATGTTGCCCGGAAATACCACGAACGGAGTCTGGTTATGGAGCACGCGCCGCTGATGGATGTGGCCCAGCGCCCAGTAGTCGTAGCCCTTGTTCACCAGGGCGGAAACGTCGCAAGGGGCGTAGGTCTCGTGCTCGCCCCGATCCTCGGCCGAGGTGTGCAGCACGCCGATATTCAGCTTGCCGGCTTCCGCCTCCGGGTAGCTGTCCGACAAATCCTCGGGCACCGCGCGGTGGGGAAATGACTGGCCGTGGATCGCGACGCCAAGCTCCTCCAGATAAAATGTCTCA